>JAEYYQ010000661.1 GCA_023428365.1 Pseudomonadota bacterium
CGACACAGAGCCCCATGGAGAACGCCGCCAGGACGTACCAGAAGAGCTTGGCGATCAGAAAATCCATTCGTCGTCCCCGTCGTCTTCGCCAGAGTTCAATTGACCTTGATGGTGAATTCGACACGCCGGTTCAGCGCCCGCGAGTGTGCCGTCGAGTTTGGGGCCACCGGCTGTGTCGCACCATACCCTATGGACTTGAGACGCTCCGCGGGCACGCCACGTTCGATCAAAAAGCCAGCCACAGTTTCGGCGCGACGCTCCGAGAGCGACTGGTTACGCTCCGGTGTGCCCTCAGCATCCGCATGTCCCTCAACCTCGATGATCAGACGCCCACACGCGTTTGCCGCCTCGGCTAGCCGATCCAGCGTCGAGGCGCTCTGGCGCGACAGGTCCGAACTCGCCCGCTCAAACCGTACCACACCGTGTTCACCCGCATCGTCGATCACTTGCCGACAAGCCTCCTCGTCGTTGCGCTCGGTAGACTTAGGCTGCAATGCAGCCTGTTGCTGAGGCGTTGGAGCCGTTGGCCGAACCTCTGTCGACGACTGAGTGCTCGCTGCTGGTGGTGCGGTTCTCGTCGCGCGGACAGGATCCTCGGGAACTGGTGCTACCGTGGGAGGCGTTGAAGTTACCGCCGCCGTTCGCGATTTGTCAGCCGCCTTTCTGGCAGCCTCGTCCTTCGCACGGCGATCCTCCTCGGCGCGTCGACGCTCGACCTCTGCCAACTCCGCTCTCCGGCGTTCGTCTTCCGCTTTTCGCCGCTCCGCCTCGACCCGTTGACGCTCGGCGTCCGCGCGGCGGCGATCCTCTTCGGCTTGTGCCTGAGCCAGAGCTTCAGCGCGCGCCAATGCTTGCTTGCGATCTGCCTCGACCTTGCGACGCGCCTCGGTTTCCGCCTGCTTTTTAGCTTCCTGCTCCGCCCAAATCATCGCGTCGGAGCGCACCCGGATCACGTCCCGGCCCGAATATCCCTTGGGCAAATCACGCAGATGCTGGCGAGCCGACGTCGCCACCGCCGTGTCGGGGGCCTCGCCGCTTACCGTCAATTCCTGCCCCGCCAATCGGGCCTCGCCCACACGCAATGTGGACAGCACCTGCAACCCTGTGTCGGCCGTTTTACCCCATTTTTTGGAGGATGCACTGCTGACCGACATATGATCGACCAGGCGCGACTTCGGAAACAGCCGCGTTGCTGCCCGCGTCAGCTCGGAGCGTGTCGCCTGATCGGGAACTTGACCTTCGAGCAGCACCTCATTCGCCGTCGCGACTGCACGCCAGTTCAGCTCCGGCTCGGCCGGTGCATTGACGGTCAGCGCGAACTGCGGGTCGCAAGACCGGTTGGCGGCTGTTGTCACCTCGGCGCGCACGGCATCTGCAGCGTCCTCGTCATCGGTCACTGCGACGAACCGGAGCGAACGATCCACGAGTTGGAGCTGACCATTGCCAAACCTGGTGATCCCCTGCAGACCGGCCATCATGCATGCCAGCCACCCGTCCGTGGCTCCCGCCCCTAATTCGAGATCGTCCCTCACTTGGCGTCCGCCAAAACGCGAGCGTATGGCACTAAGAAGAGAGCTTCTTGCGGCTTCCGTCGGCACGTATCCGGTCAGCCGGACCCCGCTCTCATCGACAGCCAGGAAGCTCGTATAAGGGCTCACCGACTTTATCGTCGCCTCGCGGAATTTGATTTGCTCGCTGACCTTGTAAGACTGCGGCATCCCGGATTGCAGATCGCCACGCAGCGCTTCGACCGTCTCCTGTTTGGCAGCCAAGCCCGACAGTCTCACCTCGGTGTCGCGCAGATCGATGCCGCCCTCTTCCAGCCGCGCGAGTTTGCCGAGAGCACCGGCAGCAGCCGCAACCAGATCGTCTGGCTCACCTGAGGCGATCTGCATCCGATCGACGATTGTACGCTGCGCGAAGGCCTTCTGGGCGGCAGCTGCGATTGCTGTACGGGTCTGCTCACTGGGAACGTAGCCCCCGAGCTGAAGCTGGCTCGCGGAAAGTCTCGCGGTCCATACGAACGGTTTTGCCACCGGCGGCACGACGTTCTCGCTGGTGATTTTGATGCCCGGCGGCACACCGTTGGACAACGCCGACTTCAACATCTGGTAAGCGGCAGGGGTCTCAGCCTCGCCGGCCACGGTCAGGCTGTCGCCTTCGAGTTCCACGCGTGCTCCCGGCTTCAAGCCCGAAAGCTGCCTCAGACCGAAGCTGATCGCACCCAGCCAAGCCTCCGGCTCGGATGCACCACGGGCAAGGCGCATACGATCATCAATCTCAAGCTGTGGAAAAGTGGCTTTCGCCGCTCCGACGATCGCGCGGCGCGTATTCTCATTGGCGACGAAACCCGTGAGCCGCAACCGGCTGTCACGCAGAGAGGCGGTCCACGTGTAAGTGCGCTGCTCTTCTATGATTTCCGTGCGATTGCGGACCCTGCGGACGCCCCATTGATTGTCAGCGACCTGATTGGCTGCGCGTTGCTCGACCACGTCGGACGCCTTGCCGGTCAAGGTGCCATCCCGGCCGTCGAACTCGATCGTCGCCCAGCTCAATCCACCCTTCTCGAGTGCAACCTGAGCCTGTTGTTTCAGCTCGGTCTCAATCCCGGTCAACGATCCGCGCAGGTGTGCAATCCCCAGCAGGCCGAGAACCAGGACAACGCCCCATAGCCAGCGCAAGGGATTACATCTCATGCCGCTCAAACTCCCTCGTCCGCTCACGGCAGAACGCAGAATCTGCGCTTCACACGCAATCTACGCAACCGGAACACCGCGCGCCGATACCCCTACCGCGCGAATCGTGCCGCAGACACCCGTCATCTATCGCGGTGCACTATAGTCAAGCCAGCCAGCCATTGGAAGCTGGGCAGATTCCGGGCTTGGATGAGACGCGGGAGCGATGCCGAATTGCCACCCGTACCTTTCAGGCAACGGGTGCGCTCCGGCCGAGGATCATGTCGGACGCCTTATCAGCGATCATCAGAGTCGCCGCGTTGAGGTTCGCCGAGATCATACGCGGCATGATTGACGCATCAACGACACGCAGCCCTTCGAGGCCGTGCACGCGCAGTTGGTCGTCGACCACAGCGAGCGGATCCGACGCCGGTCCCATGCGGCAGCTGCAGCCGGGATGGAAGGTCGTCTGAGCACGGCGCGTGGCAGCATCGAGCAATTCATCATCGGACTGCACGCCAGGTCCGGGGAAATCTTCGTGGGCGTAGTACGGTTCCAACGGCTTTGACTTCAGAAGACGACGCGCCAGTTTCATGCCCGCGACGAGAACTCTGCGATCGATCTCTTCCGCAAGGTAGTTGGTCTGGATCACCGGCGGCGCGAACGGATCGGCTGACCTGATCCGCACATAGCCGCGGCTTTCAGGCCGCTGCTGCCAGCAGGCTACCGTCATTCCCGGCTCGTCTTCCAGCTTGCCCTGCTCGCCTTCCTTGTAGCTCGCGGGCGTGAACGTGAATTGCAGATCGGAACTCTCGGCAGTCTCCCCCGAGTGCCAGAAGCCATAAACCAGCGTCGGACTGATCGCGAGAATGCCCTTGCGCTTGAGGGCCCACTTCGCAACCTCCCCCGCCAACCGGACACCGCGCACCATCTCGTTGATCGTGTCGATGTTCTTGACGCGCGCCACGGTTCGCGGTGCGTAGTGATCCTGCAGACCTTCCCCGACGCCCGCCAGCGCATGGGCCACGGTGATGCCGTGGGCAGCCAGCATCTCTGGCGAGCCAATACCGGACAGTTGCAGGAGCTGGGGCGAGTTATAGGTTCCGCCGGATAAGACCACCTCACGCCGGGCTGCGATTTCCATCGGCTTGCCGTGGCGGCCGCCCCAACTATAGCGAACGCCCGTCGCACACTTACCGTCGAGGACGATGGCCGGCGCATGCGCATCGGTGCGGACCGTCAGGTTCGCGCGCCCCATGGCTGGCCGCAGAAACGCCGTCGACGAACTCACGCGGCGACCGTTGGAGATCGTGCGCTGAGCGTAGGATATGCCTTCCTGCAGACCGGCGTTGTAGTCCGGGTTTCGTGGAATGCCGAGCGTGGTCGCGCCTTCGATGAAGGCATCGCAGAGCGGATGCTTCCAATCGATGTCCGTGACGGTAAGACTGCCCTCGCTGCCGCGGTATTTCGGGTCCGCTTCACCAATGCGCCGCTCCATGCGCCGGAAATACGGGAGAACGTCGGCGTACCCCCAACCGCGATTGCCGTATTGCGCCCAGGTGTCGAAATCGAGCGGCTGGCCGCGATTGTAGACGTGGCCGTTGATCGAACTCGACCCGCCTAATGTCTTGCCTCGGGGCGAATAAATGCGGCGTCCGGCTGTCCACGCGCCGGGCTCCTGTGCATAGCACCAGTTGAGCCGGTCATTATAGAATGTCTTGATGAAGCCGGCGGGAATGTGGATCCATGGACTGCGATCCGGCGGTCCGGCCTCGAGAATGCACACACTTACCTTCGGATCAGCGCTGAGCCGGTTCGCAAGGACGCAACCCGCCGATCCCGCACCGACGATCACATAGTCGAACGTTTCCACCCGCACGCCTCTGGCTTGCCCATTGTCCGCAATGCGAAGATATAGAACCGCATCGCGTAGCGTTGCGTTCTACGTAACGCGCGTAGAACTCGCAATCAGTGTATACGTTGACAAGGTCGCAGCGCTACATAATCCTGCAGCGCAATTTCGCCAGGATCGCCGCACGCCCGCGCCTCGAAGCAACAGCGCGAAATCGGGAGCATACCCATGCAAGACATTCCGACCAGCTTGAAAAAATACCAGACATACATCGACGGAAAATGGTGCGACGCCGCCTCCGGCAAAACCTTTCAGACGTCGGATCCCTACACCGGCGAACCGTGGGCGGTGATCCCCGAGTGCGACGCAACGGACGTCGATCGCGCCTGCAACGCCGCCGCTCGTGCCTTCGAGAGCGGCCCGTGGCCGTCGATGACAGCGACCGCGCGTGGACACATCCTGCGCAAAATCGCGATGCTGTTGGAGAAGCACGGCGAGCATCTCGCTCAGATCGAAGTGCGCGACAACGGCAAACTGATTTCCGAGATGTCGGCGCAGCTCAAGTATCTGCCCGAGTGGTACTACTATTACGGCGGTCTCGCCGACAAAGTGAATGGTATGGTGGTGCCGTGCGACAAGCCCGATACGTTCGCCTACACACTACGCGAACCGGTTGGCGTCTGCGGTCTGATCATCCCGTGGAATTCGCCGCTGCTGCTGGTCGGCTATAAGCTCGCGCCGGCGCTGGCGGCAGGCTGCACGGTCGTTATCAAACCGTCCGAATACACCTCTGCGTCGCTGCTGGAATTCATCAAGCTGGTTGTTGAGGAAGCCGGTGTGCCACCGGGCGTCATCAACGTCGTCACCGGCTTTGGCGGTGTTGCGGGCGAGGCGCTGATCACCCATCCCAAGGTCGCGAAGGTCGCCTTCACTGGCGGTAGCCTGACCGGATCACGCGTCGCCTCTGTGGCGGCTGCGAACTTCAAGAAGGTCTCGCTGGAACTGGGTGGCAAGTCGCCGAACATCGTATTCGACGACGCTATTCTCGATGATGCCGTCAACGGCGCGATCTCAGGCATTTTCGCGGCCACAGGACAGACTTGTGTCGCGGGCTCGCGGCTGCTGGTACAGGAAAGCATCCACGACAAGTTCGTCGAGAAGCTGCTGGCCACCGCGAAGACAGCCAAGCTCGGCAATCCGATGAGCTTCGAGACACAGGTCGGCCCGGTCACCACACCACCACAATATCAGAAGGTATTGTCCTACATCGACATTGCCAAGAGTGAGGGCGCGCAGTGCGTGCTCGGCGGCGGTCCAGCAGGCCCCGAGCTGGGCGGCGGCAAATACTTCGTGCAGCCGACGGTCTTCACCGGTGTCAACAACAAGATGCGCATCGCCCAGGAAGAAGTGTTCGGCCCGGTCCTGTCGGTCATCAAATTCAAGGACGAGGAAGATGCCATCCGCATCGCCAACGATGTCATCTACGGATTGGCCGCGGGCGTGTGGACGCAGAATGTGAAGCGCGCCACCATCATGCCGCGACGCATCCGAGCGGGCACCGTGTGGGTCAACACGTATCGTGCGATCAGCTACACGATGCCATTTGGCGGCTTCATGAGTTCGGGCCTTGGCCGCGAGAATGGCCAGGACGCGATCAACGAGTATCTCGACACGAAAGCCGTCTGGGTCTCGACGGCATCGAACTCCGGAAATCCCTTCATCATGAAGACATCGGCGCCGACGCGATAAGCGAAGGGAAGCCGAAAAACAAAAATAGCCGCGCAGGGCGCGGCTATTTTTTATTCGTCAGCGGGAAGGCAAATCACGCGTCGGCAGCAACGCGGATGGACTTGATCTTGTCCGGGTTCTGAACCGGCTCACCGCGCTTGATCTTGTCGACATTGTCCATGCCTTCGATCACCTGGCCCCAGACCGTGTACTGGCGGTCGAGGAAGCGGGCGTCATCGAAGCAGATGAAGAACTGGCTGTCGGCCGAGTTTGGCGACTGCGCGCGCGCCATCGAGCAGACACCGCGCACGTGCGGCTCACGGTTGAATTCGGCTTCGAGCTTCTGGCCCGAGCCGCCGGTGCCGGTGCCCTGCGGGCAGCCTGTCTGCGCCATGAAGCCGTCGATCACGCGATGGAAAACGATGCCGTCATAAAACTTCTGGCGCACCAGTTCCTTGATGCGGGCCACGTGGTTCGGAGCCAGATCGGGCCGCATGGCGATGACGACGGGGCCCTGTGAGGTTTCCATCAGCAGAGTGTTTTCGGGATCTTTGATGTCGGCCATCCGGGCCTCCTCGATGTTTTTAGGTTATCAGTCTGTCGCGGGTTACTTGTCATCGCTCATGCGCCTGCGCAAGACCGAGCGTACTCAACGGCCTTCGTTAGCATGCAGGCGATGGGATGCTTCTACTTTGCGTCGGCCAGGATGTAGGCCTTCACGATGATGTCGGGGTTGGACACCTTGCCGTCGCTGGGATCACCCTTCTTGATGGCATCGACATGCGTCATGCCGTCGACCACCCTGCCCCAAACCGTGTACTGGCCGTTCAGGTGCGGTGAGTGCTTGAAAACAATGAAGAACTGGCTGTTGGCGCTGTTCGGATTGCCGGTCCGTGCGGCACCGACGACGCCTCTGTCAAACCCTGTCGGAGTGAACTCCGCCGGTAGCGTTCCATACTTTGAACCGCCGGTCCCGTCGCCCTTGGGATCACCCGTTTGCGCCATAAAACCATCGATGACGCGATGGAACTTCAGCCCGTTATAGAAGCCTTCCTTGGCCAGCATCTTCACGCGCTCGACGTGCTTGGGCGCGAGGTCGGGTCTTAAGGCGATGAGCACCTTGCCGCTCTTCAACTCAAGCACGAGTGTATTGGCCGGATCGGGAGTCTTGGCCTGGGCAAACACCGAGGTTGCACCAACCACCAAGGCAGCGAGGACAGCAAAAAATCGGATCACGAATCTGATCTCCTCTCGTGAAGGAACGCGCACGACATAGGTCGCGCGTTGTGGCCGCAATGGGGCACGGGCTAGGCCTTTGACTTCATCTTGCCCTTCAACTTGCGGGCAACGGCTGAAGAAACAAAGGGCGTCACGTCGCCGCCCATCGCTGCAATCTGCCGGATGAGGCTAGCCGCGATGTGACGGACATCGGGGCTTGCCGGCAGGAATACCGTCTCGACGTCGGGAGCCATGCCCCCGTTCATGCCGGCCATCTGCATCTCATAGTCGAAATCCGTCCCATCGCGCAGACCACGGATGATCAGGCTGGCGCCGGCCTCGCGCGCGGCATCGACCACGAGCCCGCTGAACGTCACGACACGGACCTTGCCGCCCTGCTTCTTGGTCAGTGGCTTGCACTCCGCCTCCAGCATGGCGATCCGCTCGTCAGCGGTGAACATCGGCACTTTGCCGTGATGAACGCCAATGCCGATCACCAGATCGTCGACCAGCCCGAGCGAGCGCTGGATGACATCCGTGTGGCCGTTGGTGACGGGATCGAAGGAGCCTGAATAGAAGCCAATGCGGGACATGAAGCCTATGGTCCGATGATGGATAGATACGTTGCACCCGTCGCATGACCCGCCGACTCATGCAAGCCGCTCGGCAAATCCGTTAACGCGTCCTTAACCAACGCACGTCAACCTGATGTTAATCATGAGCAGACTGGGCATTGGGATTCCGCATGAGTGAGTGGGCAGAAGTTGCGCATTCGACGTCGAGCCTGAACGACGTCCGCAACGATACAGGTCGCGTCGCGTTCTGCGGACCGACTGTGCTGTCAGCCATCACCGGCTATTCGATCAGCAAGGTCGAAGACGAGATCCGCCGCTACCGCCAGGTGCCGGAGAGCCGCAAGCCGGTGGTCAAGGGAACGTATGCAGAGGATGTCGAAGCGGCATTGGCTGCATTCGGCTATCGCATGCATCCTGTCTCCACCTTCCTCCACCTGTCGCGGAAGGAGCGGCCGACGGTTTGGAACTGGATGCAGAAGCCGCGCAACGCGTGGGCGCATTACGTTCTTGCGGTGCACAAAGGCAAAGAGGGCCACTGGATCCTGATCAAGGGCGTCAAGATGTGCGACACGTTCACGGAGGGCAAGTGGACGTTCGTCGTCGACGGTCCGCACCGCGGCGCGCGTATCATGGAGATCTTCGAGGTGCGCCGCTCGCTCGAGGTGTAACGTAGGGGACAGCCTCGCCGGCGCCCGTCCGGCACATCCAAAGTGCGAAACGTGCGCTTGGGAACGGGCAAGCAGATGACTCCGGAGCTTAGGAGCATTGTCGAAGAGGCGTACCGCGTATTCGGCGGTTACCGGCTCACCGACACGCTGGTCGTCTGCCACTGCAATTGCTGCATGACAGAGGAGACGGAGCGGGAGCTGATCAAAACGCCGCTGCGTGAGATTCCGTCGAATCTGCTCGCCGAGTACACGAACTCGGCGCACGGGTGGGACGATGGGGCAATCGCGCGCGAGATGCGCTATTTCCTGCCGCGCTATCTGGAGCTGATCGCGGAGAACGATCCACCGGACAACATCGGTCTCGACATCTGCATGCGCCGGATCGGGCGCGGGGGATGGCGGGGCAAGTGGCCGGATGACGAAGAGGCGCTGATCGACCGATTTTTCGACGCGCTGGTGGCTGCATCCCTGCCCCGCCTCGGGCTTGAGCTGTGGCCCGTCGGCCGGCGGCTGTCGTTCGATTTTGCAGGCGTGCTGACCTGCATCGTAACCGGGGGCTGGAACCTCTATCGTGCGCTTGGGACGTGGGAGGCGGCTGAGGATCCGGCGGCCGCGATCCATATGGCCGCGCTCAGGGACGATGTGCTCATGCTGAA
>JAEYYQ010000085.1 GCA_023428365.1 Pseudomonadota bacterium
GTTTTACGGTGCTCATGAGCTTCGCCCTGATCGACCGCTGTTCGATGTCACGCTGCTGGGTCTGGGGCCAGATGGACATACTGCCTCGTTGTTTCCCGACACGGCGGTATTGAAGGAGCGCACGCACTGGGTGGGGGCCGTGATCGGAGCCAAGTCGGAGCCAAGGATCACGCTGACCTATCCGGCGCTGGAAAGCAGCGGCGACGTCGCGTTCATTGTTGCTGGCAGCGAGAAACGTCCGATTTTGAGGCAGTTGTTCGGCGGCAATGAGCAACTCCCTGCTGCCCATATTCATCCGGCACATGGTGGTCTGCACTTCTTCCTGGATCTTGCGGCGGCACCAACTGAGGCAGCATGACGATGGCTTCAAGCACGCGCGAGCATCCTCACTCTCATCCGTCTGGGCCGCGCACGTTGGCCATCGATATCGGCGGCACCGCGCTCAAAGCCTCAGTTCTCGACAGCGCGGGAGAAATGATTGCCGATCGCGTCCGCATCCCGACGCCTTATCCGTGTCCGCCAGAGGTTCTGCTGCAGGCGATCGCGACGCTCGCAGCGCCATTGCCGGAATTCGATCGGGTTTCCATAGGATTTCCCGGCGTCATCCGTAGAGGGCGTGTTCTGACGGCGCCACACTTTGGAACAGATAAGTGGGCGAATTTCCCTCTCGCGAAGGCTGCCGCGGATTTATTCCACCATCCGGCTCGATTGCTGAACGATGCCGAAGTCCAGGGGCTCGGCATTATGCAGGGCCACGGGCTTGAAGTGGTGCTGACACTGGGTACGGGTGTGGGAAGCGCGATTTTCAGCAATGGTCGGTTGGCGCCTCATCTCGAGCTGGCCCAACATCCGCTACACGAAGACAAGACCTACAATGAGTACGTCGGAAACCAAGCGCTGCAGGATCGCGGGGCCAAGAAGTGGAGTGAGCGCGTCCTGAGGATGATCGACGTTGTCGAGACTTTGCTGCACTACGACACGCTCTATCTGGGTGGCGGCAACTCCAAGCATCTGTCCTCGGTCCAGCTCCCCGAGAATGTTCAGACCGCGTCCAACGACATGGGCATAATCGGCGGCATTCGTCTTTGGGATGATCGCGTCTGGCGTGACATTCCCGAAGGCGATGTGGAGGTTGGACCAGGAAACGCGTCTCATAAATCGCGCGATACTGCGGGGCGGCAGCATCCCTCATCGTCCACAACGAAACCCATTGCTGGAGCGTCATGAGCGGCCCCATCCGGTTAGTGATTTCTGATGTCGACGGAACGCTCCTTGCCACGGACAAAACCCTGCCTGAACGAAACCGTGAGGCTGTTTCCAGGATTCATGCGGCCGGTATCGGATTTTCTATCATCAGCAGCCGGCCGCCATTTGGACTGAAAGCACTGGCTCAGCAATTGGAATTGAAGCTGCCGTTCGGCGCATTCAATGGAGCGGCGCTGGTGATGCCTGATTTGTCTCCCATCTCGCAACATTACCTCTCGCGCGACGCCGTGCTTGGCGCGTTGGATCTGTTTCGCTCATTTTCGGTTCGTGCGTGGATTTTTACATCGCGGCATTGGATCGTCGATAATTCTCATGCGCCCTATGTCGATCTCGAGACGAGGACCGTCGGCTCGCGGCCGGAGGTCGTTGCACATCTCGAAGAGCACGTTGACCAAGTCTCCAAGGTGATCGGCGCGAGCGATGATTTCGATAAGCTCAATGGGTGCGAGTTAGCAGCCCAACGCACTCTGATTGGCAAGGCGACGGTCGCGCGCTCGCAGCGTTACTATCTCGATGTTACGCCCGCAGGTGTCGACAAAGGCACGTGTGTGGATGCACTGCGTCGCAGATTAGGCTTTGCGAAGGAGGAGATCGCAACGCTTGGGGATATGGAGAACGACGTCCCGATGTTTCGCCAGAGCGGTCTTTCGGTCGCCATGGGCAACGCTACCGCCGCGGTTGAAGCGTGCGCTATCGCTTCCACCTTGTCGAATGACGATGATGGTTTCGCCGAAGCGGTGGAGAAACTGATTCTCCCACGCGCGCCTTCATGAAGGGGCAGAAATTCCTGACCTCATGCGGACAGCTTCATGCCTGCCGCCATCTGCCGCGCAATCAAGCTATCAAGTCGGCCCTCGAACGGAACGGTGAAGATGGACAATCCGCGCGGGTCGTCCTGCCATGTTTCGAAGGCAGCAGCGAAGCCGGGCGGCACGTTTCCCTCGCCGTCCTTCCCTGTGACGCTTGCCGTCAGGGCACTCGCCGACATCGGAAGAAACGGGATCGTCACGCTATCGATCGTGCCATTGGGCATCTGACGCGGTGCGCCCTGCACCGCGCAGCAGATGATCGGTTCGTGATCCGTGAACGACACGATCGCTCCAATGATGATGCGAGACGTCTCAAAGCCATTCGGTGCGCGATAGGTCCATCGCTCGCCCGCCGTGAATTGATGAGAGCTTGTCACGCCAGTCACCTCCGGTTGCCCGATGCTTGGCAAACCGTGCCCCGGCTTGCAGGCAGGATCAACTCCGTGCAGCGATGTTGATGCGACCCTGGGGAAAACCGTCAGTCGGATGGTGTCGTCGACTGCTCGATCGCACGGGCAATGCCGTGAGCAAAGCCGTTATCCAGGCTGGCAAAATCCTCGCGATCAGACTCTTCAGCGTGATGCAGATCGTGGGCGTGATCGCAGGGTAGGGCGCGCGTAATCTGATCTCGCCGATCGAGCGCGAGGGTTACACAATTCAGGCCTGATGCGCCGCTCGCTGCGGTCGGCAATGTCTCTGTCGATTTTCCGACTGAGCCCGTGATCATGCCTGGCACATGCGAGCCACGGAGGACAAGTCCAGTGCCAGGGACAAAGCCAACGATGTTCCACATCAGCAGGCCGACGCCAACACCAACGCCCGTCCACCCGAGCACGCTACGGCGCGCTCTGCTCCGTGTTGGAGGAGAAGCGTCGTCGCGTCGATCTGTTGGCCTGAGCGTCTCCATACCGCGCTCTCACTGCGATTCCCTAACGCTTCGAGCATGATGTGGATCGGCTGGACGCAGCAATCGCAAACAGCCAACGCTTCGCAAAACAGTGGCGGATTTCCACTGCTTTCTTCTGGTTTGCCCCAAAGTGGCCCTAAAGCGACCGCTGACCGCGTGGTCCCGGAAGGATCGATGCACCGCCGCCGCGCACGGGTGGAACATACATGCGCCCGGCGGAGCAGAGGCGTCGTGGATGTTCGTTGGACCCGCAGGCGCGGAAATTCCTTCCCGCGAGAAGCAGATGCGGATTTCCCTGAGCCGGTTCCCCGAACCTCTGCATTCGACCGCGAGCATGTCGTTGTCGAGATCGGGATTGGCTTTCAAAAAGGCGTCTGCCACTTCGCCGGGCGTAACGAAGAACGGCTTCTCAGGGGCCACGAAACGCTCCGGAATTTTGATCTTCTCGAACAGCTTTCGTGACAGATCGTAGTAGCCCACCGGATCGAGGCCCGAACACGTGCCGTGTTTGCGGTACTCGTGAATCACGAGGCGCGGGCTGGGCATGATGTCGAGCATATTGTCGATGGTCCTGCGCGGAACGAACGGGCGCTCTCGTGTGCGACAATATTCCGGAAAGCCGTTTTCGTACTGCGGCCACAGGCCATGCAACACGAACGCATACGGCCGCGGGCTATTCAACCTGCATTGCGGATCCGAATCGTTCGACGGTTGGCTGGCGCAGTAGGTCGGGCTCCATGACAGGACGAGGGTGTAGTAGTCGAAGGCGCCGGCGACGTCGCGAGCGGAACGGTCCTGCGGTTGCATCCGCTGGGCGGCGGCAGGAACTGCGAGCAGAAGCGCAAGAGCAACTGCTGTCAGCAGTGGCCGGAAAAGCGCATTGGCAGATTTCATCATCCTAATGTCTTTCGTCGTCTCTCGAAATCTCACGCCTGGGCGAGGTTCTGAAGAATTCGGGCCCAGCTTCTCGCGCCCTTTTTGAAGCTTGATAGGTTGTACTTTTCGTTCGGTGAATGGATGCGATCGTCTTCGCAGCCAAACCCGACAAGAAGACTATCCATACCGAGTTGGTTCTTAAAGGTCGTAACGATCGGAATCGAGCCGCCGGAGCCCATCAACGCTGCGGGGCGCTTCCATTCGTCTTCCAGCGCGGAGGCAACAGCTGTGACCTGTGGCATGTCGGGATCAAAGCCGATCGCCGAGCTGCCGCGCGACTGGACAAACTCGACCTTGCAGTCTGCGGGGCCGCGCTCGCGCAGGAAATCCTGCAGGTTGGCGATGACGCGATCCGGATCTTGCCCGGCGACAAGGCGGCAGGTGATCTTCGCTGACGCCTGAGACGGAATGACGGTCTTGGTGCCGACGCCTTGGTAGCCGCCGGTAATTCCGTTGAACTCACAGGTCGGCCGCGACCACATCTGCTCAAGCGCGCTGAAGCGCTTCTCACCGGCGGGAATGCTCAGCCCGACTTCGTTGAGATACTCTGCCGTATCGAAGCCGAGACCGTCCCATTGCTTCTTCTGGCGGGCGGAGATTTTTACGATCCCATCGTAAAAGCCGGGAACGCGGATCTTGCCGTTCTCGTCATGCAAATCCGCCAGCATTTTGGCGAGGACGCGGATCGGATTTGCGGCGGGTCCTCCGTAGAGCCCGGAGTGCAAATCGCGCGAGGCACCGGTCACGATCACTTCGGTGGCGGCCAGTCCGCGCAGCATGAGCGTGATGCCGGGGGTGTCCTTGTCCCACTGGCCAGTATCGCACACCAACGCGAGATCGCGGCTCACCTCCTTGCCATGCTTTTTTAGGAAGGCGGGCAGGCTGGGTGAGCCGCATTCCTCCTCTCCTTCGAGCAGGACGGTGATCGCCACGGGCAATTCGCCCGCCACCTGCTTCCAGGCGCGCGCCGCCTCGAAGAAGGTCATGAACTGGCCTTTGTTGTCCTCGGCTCCGCGGGCGACGATCACCTTGCCGTTGACCTTGTCATTGGCAATGCGCGGCTCGAACGGGGGCGTCTTCCACAACTCCAGCGGGTCCGGTGGCTGCACATCATAATGGCCGTAGAACAGGAAATGCGGCGTTCCCTTGGCGACCTTCGGGTGGTCGTGGGCAACGACCATCGGATGTCCCGTCGTAGGGCGGACGGAGGCCTCGAAGCCGATTTCGCGGAGCGCGTCAACGCACCACGCAGCGGCCGCGGCGCACTGACTTTTGTAGGCGGGATCCGTCGAGATGCTTGGAATACGCAGCAGCTCGAACAGGCGTTCAATCGCTGCATTCTGCGATTTATCCAGCACTTTGAGGACGTTGGTGAGATGGTCTGTCATTGTGGGGATAGCCATGGATTGGACGCCTGATGGACGGTAACACTGGAAAGCCAGGCGACGAATGTCAAAGGAAAGCGAACGGAAGCGAATGATTGTGCGTTTGCCCGCAGCGCACCATAAGGTTATGTCACCGTCGGTCTGCGCGACAGAGTAGGAAAGGGCAACCGATGAAGGCTTCCGAGACCGCAACTGCTGCAGGACATCAGTGGGTGTACGCGTTCGGAGCAGGTCGGACGGATGGTTCGGCCAAGATGCGGAATTTGCTGGGCGGCAAGGGCGCCAACTTGGCCGAGATGGCTTCGTTGGGTCTTCCCGTTCCTCCAGGTTTTACGATCTCCACGGACGTTTGTACCTACTTTTACGAGAATGGCCGCAAGTTGCCGGACAGCCTTGAGGCTCAGGTCGATGCCGCCCTGGCAGCCGTCGGTGATGCGGTCGGCGCCAAGTTTGGAGATGCAACAAAGCCGCTGCTGGTTTCCGTACGCTCCGGTGCGCGATCCTCCATGCCGGGCATGATGGATACCATCCTCAACCTCGGTCTGAACGATGAGACGGTCAAAGGGCTGGCGGTGCAGGCAGGCGATGCGCGTTTTGCCTACGACAGCTATCGCCGCTTCATTCAGATGTATTCGGACGTCGTGCTCGAGGTCGACCATGGCGTGTTCGAGGACATCCTCGAGAACCACAAGAACATGAACGGCTTCAATGCCGACACGGAATTGGCCGCGGAAGACTGGCAGGAAGTGGTCGCCGCTTACCGACAGGCTGTTGAGCAGGAGACCGGCAAGCCGTTCCCGCAGGATCTGAGGGCTCAGTTGTGGGGGGCGATCGGCGCGGTGTTCGGCTCGTGGCAGAATGCCCGCGCGATCACCTATCGCCGTCTGCATGACATCCCCGATGCATGGGGTACAGCCGTCAACGTGCAGGCGATGGTGTTCGGCAATATGGGCGACGACTCGGCCACCGGTGTCGCCTTCACGCGCAATCCGTCGACCGGCGCGCATGAGCTTTACGGGGAGTTCCTGGTCAACGCGCAGGGCGAGGATGTGGTTGCCGGTATTCGCACACCGCAGAACCTGACGGAAGCGGCACGGATTGCTGCGAGTGACACCGCACCATCGCTGGAAGCGCTGATGCCGGATGTGTTTGGGCAGCTCAAGGATGTCTTCGCCCGGCTGGAGTCGCACTATCGCGATATGCAGGACGTCGAGTTCACGATCCAGGGCAGCAAGCTCTGGATGCTGCAAACCCGCTCCGGCAAGCGCACCACGGAAGCCGCGCTGAAGATCGCTGTCGATCTCGCCAACGAGGGCGTCATCAGCCACGAGGAGGCCGTGATGCGCATCGAGCCGTCGGCGCTCGATCAGCTGCTGCATCCGACCATCGATCCGTCGGCGCACAAGGAAATCATCACGCGCGGTCTGGCGGCATCGCCGGGCGCAGCGTCGGGTGAAATCGTGTTCGACTCAGATACGGCCGAAGAACTGAAAGGCAAAGGTCGCAGCGTCGTCCTTGTGCGCGTGGAGACGAGCCCAGAGGACATTCACGGCATGCATGCCGCCGCCGGCATTTTGACCGCGCGCGGTGGCATGACGAGCCATGCTGCGGTTGTGGCGCGTGGTATGGGACGGCCGTGCGTGTGCGGAGCGGGTGCTCTGCGCATTGACGGCAAGGCCGGCGTGATGACCGTCGACGGGCAGACGTTCAAGGCGGGCGATGTCATCACAATCGACGGCGCGACCGGCGAGGTGCTGAAGGGCACTGTGCGGATGCGTCAGCCGGAGTTGTCGGGTGATTTCGCCACGCTGATGTCGTGGGCCGATGCGGTGCGCACTTTGGGTATTCGCACCAACGCCGACACGCCGCGCGATGCGCGTCAGGCGCGCGCATTCGGCGCTGAGGGCATCGGCCTGTGCCGCACGGAGCATATGTTCTTCGACGCAGACCGCATTCTGGCAATGCGCGAGATGATCTGCGCTGAAGACGAAGCCGGCCGGCGCAAGGCGCTCGCCAAGATCCTGCCGATGCAGCGGGCCGACTTCGAAGCCCTGTTCGAAATCATGGGCGATCTGCCGGTAACGATCCGGCTGCTCGATCCGCCGCTGCACGAGTTCCTGCCGCATGAAGAGCGTGAGGCGACCGCTGTCGCCGAAGCGCTGGGCGTTCCTGTTGCGCGGTTGAGATCACGCGTGACGGAACTGCACGAATTCAACCCGATGCTCGGTTTCCGTGGCTGCCGGCTTGCGATCCGTTATCCGGAAATCACCGAAATGCAGGCGCGGGCGATTTTCGAGGCTGCCGTCAATATCTCGAAACGAACCGGCCAGCAGGTGAAGCCCGAGGTTATGATCCCGCTGATCGCCTACCGGCGCGAATTCGATATCTTGCGCAAGGTTATCGATGACACGGCACAGGCCGTCGAGCAGGAGACCGGTGCGAAGCTCACTTATGATGTCGGCACCATGATCGAGCTGCCACGCTCCGCCTTGCGGGCAGCGGAAATCGCGGACGGCGATAAGGGTGCGGAGTTCTTCTCGTTCGGCACCAACGATCTGACGCAGACCTGCATGGGGCTTTCGCGCGACGACGCTGCACCGATCCTCGACAATTACGTGAAGCACGGCGTGTTTGATGTCTATCCGTTCGTTTCAATTGATCGTGAGGGCGTTGGCGAACTCGTCCGCATCGGAAGCGAACGCGGCCGTAGTGTCCGCGCGGATCTGAAGATCGGAATCTGTGGAGAGCACGGCGGCGATCCCGCCTCCGTCGCTTTCTGCCACGAAGTGGGCCTTGATTACGTATCCTGCTCGCCGTTCCGCGTGCCCGTTGCGCGGCTGTCGGCGGCCCAGGCTGCGATTTCCGGCGGTGTCAAAGCCAAGGACGGCTGAGCGACATGACGGCGCGGTCCGGGTGGAC
>JAEYYQ010000087.1 GCA_023428365.1 Pseudomonadota bacterium
GGCGATGGACGGCGAACTCGGCGCGCACGTGCGTGGCGCGATCGCCAAGTCCGGCCTCTACGCGATGGAGAAGATCTTCAATAACGGCTTTCGCCAGATTACGACGTCGACGAAGCCGATCACGGGGCCTGCGGATCTCGAAGGCCTGAAGATCCGCGTGCCTGTCAGTCCACTATGGACCTCCATGTTCAAGGCCCTGGGCTGCGCACCGACCAGCATCAACTGGAACGAGACGTACACCGCTCTCCAGACCAAAGTCGCCGATGCGCAGGAAAATCCCTTGCCGACAATCGCCGCCGGCAAAATTCAAGAAGTGCAGAAATACTGCTCGATGACCAATCACATGTGGGACGGCTTCTGGTTCCTCGCCAATCGTCGGGCCTGGAACGCGCTCCCGGCTAACATTCGCGAGATTTGCGAGAAGCATATCAATGCGGCTGCCGTTGCCGAGCGGGAGGATCTGGTTACGCTGAACACGACGATCCAGAAAGATCTGGAGGCCAAAGGCCTCGTCTTCAATACGCCGCCGACAGACGGTATTCGCGACAAACTGCGCACCGCCCGCTTCTATGAGGAGTGGAAAGGAAAGTACGGCGATGAGGCCTGGGCCCTATTGGAAAAATACACCGGCAAGCTGGCCTAAAGTCCGTTAGGCGACGCCGGGCTGTCTCCTCAACCGGACAGCCCGGCTTGTCTCCCTCGCGAGGGCCGTCATCGGCTCGCTTCCATACTCCTGCGCGCAGACTGGGCCATGACGATAGCAGAAGACCGCATGGAGATTCCGCACGTCAGCGAGAATACTGATGCGCGCCCCGGCTCCGTCTATCTGAAGCCGTTCGAATTCATCGCATCGATGCTGTTGCTCGCGGTTCTGGGGCTGCTGCTTGGCGGTGTGGTCTCGCGCTATGTCTTCAATTACCCCATCATCTGGATCGAGGAAGCGGCATCAATTTGCTTCCTCTGGCTCGCCATGCTCGGCTCAGCCATCGCGCTGGACCGCAACGAGCATCTTCGTCTGACGCTGTTCCTCAAGTTTTTTCCCGACGATTTCAGAAAGCTCGTCGAAACCTTTGCACTGGTCGTGGTGGCAACCTTCCTCGTTGCCCTGATGTACTCGGCGTTCGAGTACGCCTACGAGGAATGGTTCATTACGTCCGCGGCGCTCAACATTCCCAATACCTTCCGGGTTGCGGCAATTCCGTTCGGCATGGTGATGATGCTGTGCATTGTCGTGGCTTATGCCCTGAAGACCGCCACGCGCCGCGACCTCATTATTTCGGTGCTAGTGATTGCGAGTATTACGCTGGCGCTGTGGTTGCTTTCTCCGGGACTGAGAGCGATTGGCACAGCCTCTCTCCCGCTGTTCCTTATCGGTTTTGTTGCGGTTTGCCTCGTCGCTGGCGTGCCAATCGCATTTTGCTTCGGCATCGGCACCTTGAGTTATCTCGCATTCGCGACCCACGTCCCGATCTTCGTGATGATCGGACGCATGGATGAGGGCATGTCGAGCGTCATCCTGTTGTCGGTGCCGATCTTCGTTCTGCTGGGCTGCATTCTCGACGCGACCGGAATGGGTAAGGCGATTGTCGATTTTCTGGCATCGCTGCTCGGTCACGTTCGCGCTGGAATGTCTTATGTTTTGCTGGGATCGCTGTTCATCGTGTCGGGGATTTCGGGCTCCAAGGTCTCCGATATGGCGACGGTCGCGCCGGCGCTGTTTCCTGAGATGAAGCGCCGTGGAAATAAACCGCCGGAAATGATCGCGCTGCTCGCCACCGGAGCCGCGATGGCCGATACGGTGCCGCCTAGCATCGTTCTCATCGTTCTCGGCGCGGTGGCGGGCGTTTCGATCGCCAGCCTGTTCACGAGCGGTCTTGTCGTCGCCATCGTGTTGCTTGCCGTGCTCGTCGGCCTCGCACGCTGGAAGGCGCGCAATGAAGCCGTTGTCGGCGTCAAGCGCGCCTCGCTCGGGCTGATCGGACGTACGATGCTGATCGCAACTCCGGCGCTCGTGCTCCCCTTCCTGATCCGTTCGGCGGTCGCCGGCGGTGTCGCGACCGCAACGGAAGTTTCCACGATCGCCGTGGTCTACGCCTTCCTCATCGGCATCGTGCTGTATGGCGGCATCGGATGGCGCAAAGCCTATGCCATGCTGGTGGAAACTTCCGCCCTGACGGGCGCAATCCTCATCATATTGGGAACAGCTTTGGCCATGGCCTGGGCCATCACGCAGGCTGGCGTCGCTCACTCCATCGCCAGCTTCATGAAAGATCTGCCCGGCGGCTGGATCAGTTTCATGGCGCTGACAATCGTCGTGTTCCTGATCCTCGGATGCATCCTGGAAGGTCTGCCCGCGATCGTTCTGATGTCGCCCTTGATGTTCCCGATCGCAAAGGGGCTGGGCATCCACGAGATCCAGTATGCGATGGTCGTCGTGACGGCCATGAACATCGGCCTCATGACTCCCCCAATCGGCATCGGGTTCTATCTCGCCTGCAAAATCGGCGGCGTTTCACCCGATGAAGCGATTGGCGCGATCTGGCCCTACATCATCGCGCTCATCATCGGCCTGATTATCATCGCGGCCGTTCCCTGGATTTCGACCGGGTTCCTTTAAGGCGGCAGCGGATCTCGCGCCGACGTAGGGCTTGACGTCAAACCCGGTCTGAGAATGCCCGGCGTCTTCCAACGGCCAAAACCAGGTGAGCGATACCGCCGCAAAGAAGTGAAATCCCAGCCATGGCGCCGGGGCTTTCGGTAAGACCGAAGGGAAAACGCATGATCAGGGCTATCCCGATCACGACCGAAGCAACACCCGCGACAACCAGCCAATCCCATCCACTTTGAGGCCGGATCTTGAGTGCGAGTCCGATCTGCGCGATGCCGAGAGCAAGAATGGTAACAGCAACAGCCAGCGTGACGGCGGCCGCGCCCTTCAATGGATTGATGATGATGAAGATACCGCCAGCAACTTCGGCCGCGCCCAGCAAAAGCTGCCAATTACAACCAGCCCAATCGCTATCGCGCATCGCCTGATAGACCGAGATCACTCCTGCAATCGTCAATCCGCCCCCGAGAACGGTGGTCGTCAGGGTTGTTGCGAGAGCTGGCGTGAGCACGGCGATTGCGCCGGATACGATCAGCACAAGACCGACGATAGCAAAACCTCTCCAATCCCGGTTCGGCATACCTTGAGCGGCTGAAGCAATAGCCTTTTTCATAATCGGTCTCATGACAGTTGCCCGGTGGCATTTGGGACAAGCGAGAAATCGATCCCAGTTTGACCTAGAA
>JAEYYQ010000166.1 GCA_023428365.1 Pseudomonadota bacterium
CCAGACGCAATGTAGCATCTGCCCGGCAATCATGTGGCGGCCCATCCTCAGGATGTCCATACGGGCCGGCGATTGCCGGCTGCCTCAGGCGTTTTCCTTGACAGGCTCGCCCTTCGCCCTCACCTCGGCCACGGTCGACTTGACGACACGGATCCGGGTCTGATCTGCGACTTCGACCTCGATCTCGTTGTCGTCCTTGACCTTGGTTACCTTGCCGATAATACCACCGGCGGTCACCACCGTGTCACCGCGCCGGAGATTGTTCACCATCTCCCGATGCTGCTTCGCGCGCTGCTGCTGCGGCCTGAAGAGCAGAAAGTAGAAAATTACGAACATCAAAAGAATAGGCACAAGCTGCAGCATGAAGTCGCTGCCCCCGCCACCAGGAGCCTGTGCAAGGGCTGGAGTAATGAACATTGAGATCCGTCCTTGGCGGTGAGCCGGCAAATAGTTAAACAGCCCTGCGGAGTATCCGCGGGGCCGTTCCGGTCTGATTGCGCCGCGAACTATAGTGGTACGCTGCTGCTTTGCAAGATACTCAAGCCACCCCTTCCCCAATCTGGCAGCTCAATGCGTGACGTTCCACGGCCTGTGGACTATAGAACGCCGCACGCCTGCGCTGCACCGGCACCGGCACCGCGAAATGAAGCCTTCCTGACCGAGTTCACCCCTGATGACGTCCCATATCGATACCGAGCTGCTCGAACGCATTGCCGCCGCACTGGAGCGTCTGGCCCCGCCGCGTCGCGACACCGTGGATCTCGATGCAGCCGAAGCCTATGTCTGGCGCGCCGATCCGGAAGGATTCATGCCCGTCAAACAGGTGAACCGTGTTCCGCTAGGGCTTTTGAAAGGCCTCGGGCAGCGCGCCGAGCAGCTCCTTGATAACACCGAGCGCTTTGCCAAGGGCTTGCCTGCCAACAATGCCCTGCTCTGGGGTGCGCGTGGCATGGGCAAGTCCTCGCTCGTCAAAGCGGCCCACGCGGAGGTGCGCCGCCGCCTTGGGCTGGGAAAGTCGCCGAATTCTCCGGACCTCAAGCTCGTTGAAATTCATCGCGAGGACATAGGCTCGCTGCCCGCATGCCTCAGCTACATTCGCGACAGCCACCACCGGTTCATCGTGTTTTGCGACGATCTCTCGTTCGATCACGACGACACCAGTTACAAATCCCTCAAGGCGGTACTGGATGGTGGCATCGAGGGACGACCGGATAACGTCATTTTCTACGCCACATCCAACCGCCGCCACCTGATGCCCCGCGACATGATGGAAAACGAGCGCTCGACGGCGATCAATCCATCAGAGGCCGTCGAAGAGAAGGTGTCACTCTCGGATCGCTTCGGTCTCTGGCTCGGCTTCCACAACGGCACACAGGATCAGTACTTCGATATGATCCGCGGTTATGCCGCCTACCACGATCTGAAAATCAGCGATGAAGAGCTGATCCGCGATGCGCTGGAATGGTCGATGACGCGCGGCGGCCGGTCCGGTCGCGTGGCCTGGCAGTACATTCAGGATCTCGCCGGACGCCTGGGTCAGAAGCTGAAGGTCGAGTAGTGCGAAAGGGTTTCAGCGGCGCTTCAGTACAGCTAGCGCCTGGCTGAGCGTCGTTTCGATGTCACCTCCGGCTTCGACCACGGTCCAGGCCGCAGACAGCGTCCCGATTTCATAGTCGAGCTGCTGTTTGACGACTTCGACGGTCGCATCCGAAGCATCGTTGCGCCGCTGCGCGACACGGCTTGCCAGGATGTCGGAAGCGGCCGTCAGCCACAAACCGTGCAGCGGAACGTCGAGCGCACTGGCCATGTCTTCCAGATCCGCCCGCTCCTCGGGCCGTGCGTAGACCGCATCGACGACAACGGAATGTCCGGCCGAAAGCACGCGCCGGGCCTTATCGACCAGTATCCCGTAAACCGACCTCGCCGCGGCCGGAGTATAGGCTTCCAGGCCCAATCGATCTGTTTCGCCAACGCCGAACAAACTCTTACGCTCAAGATCACTGCGCAGATGCACAGCGCCAGGCGCCGGAATGAGATCAGGCGCGAGACGTGCCGCCAAGGTGGATTTGCCTGTCCCGGACAATCCCGCGACTGCGATCAATTTCGGCGATCCCGGATGGAGGTATCCAAGCGCAGCCTT
The DNA here is from genome assembly GCA_023428365.1 of Pseudomonadota bacterium. Taxonomy (GTDB): domain Bacteria; phylum Pseudomonadota; class Alphaproteobacteria; order Rhizobiales; family Hyphomicrobiaceae; genus ZC4RG25. The sequence continues at coordinate 2,141 of JAEYYQ010000166.1, forward strand.
CAGGTAGCTGAGCGCGGTGATGCGATCCTGCTCGTCATTCTTCTGCGCAGCGCGCTCGGCCGTCACCATCGCTCTGACGCCCGCACGTAGTCCCAGAAACAGCGGTAGCGCCGCCAGGCCGTCGAGATCTCTCATCGCGCCGGAGCGCCAGAGGTAACGGTTCAGCACCGTATTGGATGCGCTGCGCAAGCCGCGGTGATCGAGATCCATCAGTAGAAACGCCAGATCGTAGAGCGTATCGACGCGCGCAACGTCCTCATCGAATTCGATGGCGTCGAACAGCATCGGTCGTCCGTTCCAAAGCACGATATTGCGCAGATGCGAGTCGCCATGACAGCGACGAACGAAACCTTCCTCTGCCCGCGTATTCAAAAGACGCGAAACGCGCCCATGCTGGTCTGACGCGGTTTTCCTGAAGCGTTCGGCCAGGTCCCGGGGAAGGATGTCGGCCCGTCCGACAATATTATCCGAAAGTGCTTCGACCAACCTTCGCATCGCGGCTGCAGAATCTTGACCATCGATGCGTTCGGCACGCACGTGCCCCTCGAACACGGTATCCGCAAGATCGCGGGCCAGTGCGCCGGGAACGCCCTGATGGTCGGCAATCCACGCCAACAAATCGTTCTGGGGGAAACGGCGCATGTGAACCGCCCACTCGACCGGATCGCCCTTCCCATCGAATTCCAGCCCGCCGCCTGCCGCGCGCGTAATCGGCACACAACCGAGGTACAGATCCGGCGCCCACGTCCTGTTCACCTCGACCTCGCGGCGGCACACGGCCTCGCGTTTCTTCAACGTCGAGAAATCCATGTACGGAAAGTCGACCGCACGCTTGATCTTCCAGACGTTATCTCCGGCCAGAAACACCATGGCGCCATGCGTATCGAGCCGTTCAACTTGCTCAGGTCGCGGCCGATAGCTGCCGGGCTCCGATAGAAAGGCCTCGACCTCGGTTTGATCGCGGTCCGGGGCTCGGGCCTCGTTCATCGCTCCTCACGATCTCGTACTGGCGGCGTTAGCAGACAGTAGGCTGGCACAATTGGACCTCGAATTTCATATGGGGCCGCGCGCGCGTGAAGTCGAACTCCCGGCCATCGATACAGCGTATCCGGCCTTCCAAACCGATATGGCCGCCGACCGGAACTTCGCGCACCCACTGGATCTCGCGCAGTTCGCATTTCTTCTCGCTCGCCAGCACCTGCCTGAGGACCGTCTGCCAAACCTCTTTCTCGGCGGCTACCTGTGCGGTTGCCGCGCCCGTCCCCAGCACTATCATCCACGCTGCAAAAGAATAACCGTATCGCATCTGAAACTCCTGCCGCTGACAGGAATTCACCTTTCAGACCAGCGGCGACCGCACCTTGACCTCCATCAACGCGCCCGAAATCATCCTGCGCCAGGAATTTTCCAGCACCACTCGCAACCATAGGACAGCGCTATGTCGTACAAGACCGTCCTGATGCACTTGAATCGTGACCAGCGCGCGAACCAAGTTCTCGCCGCCGGCGTTCAAATCGCAAACGCGTTCAATGCTCATCTCATTGGTCTAAGGGTTTTTCCGGCATTCCGGCTGCGTCCGCCAATCCCCCTTCCTATCGGTCAGGAAGTCCTCGGCGCGATTGCAGCGCAAGTCCGGGACGAAACCGCGCGGATCAAAACCCAGTTCGATCATGCGACGGGCCAGCAGCAGTTCGTTTCCGAATGGCGCTCCGTCACGACGGAGCGACGCGACCCGGCCGAAATCATCATGGAGCACGGACGCGCGGCAGACCTGATCATTGCCAGCCAGGCGGACCCAAATTGGGATCTCTCGCCGATACTCGATTTTCCTGACCAGCTGGCACTTGGCAGTGGCCGCCCGGTCCTTGTCGTCCCGACCTCCGGGGTGTTTCAGCAAGTTCCCAAAACCATCACGGTTGCCTGGAACGGACGACGCGAAGCTGCCCGCGCGGTCTCGGATGCGATGCCGCTTCTCAAAAGAGCTGACCGCGTCTACGTGCTGACTGTCGCGAGCGAACCACGCGAAGGCGGATTACCGGACACCGAAATCGCAGCGACGCTCGCTCGTCATGGCGTGAAGGTCTCGGTGAATGAGCTTCAGGCGTCCGACTCGGCGGCAGGCGAAGAGATTGCGCGCCGTGCGGCGGAACAATCCGAGCTGCTGGTGATGGGCGCTTACGGACGTTCTCGTTTCAGCGAATTCATCCTTGGCGGCGTAACACGCCACATGCTGAAATCAATGACGATCCCAGTTTTGTTCTCTCACTAACGCTGGCGACATTTCCAGCCGCAAAAGCAAACGCCGCCGAATAGAGACGGCGTTTGCGGCGCGGCCAGCAATGCAATTACTGAAAAGAGATTATAGCTAACGCGGGATGAATCCTGCGCACTCAATGCGCCCTCCGAAAGTTACCTGACGCTTACGGCCGCATGTTTTATGGCCCTCTCAATCATTTCCAACCGTGCTGATCGAGCCGTACGCCTGGGGTACTCAAGTCGGCGTTCGAAATTCATCAGCTTACGTTCATTTTTGTCGGGTAACGTATTTTCCGGTGGCTCAAAATACGCCGTCCACCGTCGGACGGCCCCGATTGCGTCGCTGAGAAGCCGTCGATAGCGGCGATGGGGAGGACTAAGACGTCATGGCCAAAGAAGCTGTGCAGCCTGGATCCGTCATCAGAAAAAGAGCTTCCTCAGAAATCCGGATTCGGACGATCCCAACTCGCGCGCCGTTCGAGTGGCTGGCGGCAGGGTGGAAGGACCTGTGGTCCGCTCCCGGTATCGGCCTAGCCTACGGCGTAACCTTCGCCATTCTCGCATGTGCAATAACCGCGGCGCTCCAGCATTTCGGCAAGCAATCCTTGATCCTGGCGCTCGGTGGCGGCTTTCTTCTGATCGGTCCCCTCGTCGCCGTTGGACTCTACGAAGCGAGCCGGCGCCTGGAATCCGGAGAGCCGGTCACGCTTGCTGCTGTCTTGCAGGGCAGCAACCGCGCTCCGTTTCAACTCGCGTGTTTCGGTGCGATCCTCGCCCTCGCCTATGCCCTATGGCTGCAGCTGGCTTTCATGCTGTTCTCGCTGTTCATGGATAGCCGCGACATGCCGCCGGCAAATGAGTTCGTCCCGCAGCTGCTGTTCACGTCACGCGGACTAGGACTTCTGGCAGTGAGCATGACGGTTGGTGGTGTGATCGCTGGCCTGGTTTTCACCATTTCTGTGATCTCGGTGCCATTGATGATGGCACGTCAAATCGACGTCGTATCGGCGATGGCGGCCAGCGCCGAAGCCGTGGTTCTCAATCTGAAACCGATGGCTCTATGGGCGGCACTTGTCGCCAGCATCATCACGCTGGGAATCTCAACGCTTTGCGTCGGGCTGATCATCGCCTTCCCGCTGATCGGTCACGCGAGTTGGCACGCATTCCGCAGCCTGGTTCAGGGGCGCTCGGTCAGGGATTTCAATGCGTAGGTTTCGCGTCCGACAGCAATTGCCTTAAAGAAGCAAATGAGATCCGTCGCAGAATGGCGGGTCATCGGTCGACTTGCAGCCGCACAAGTTTACGACTCCTGTCGCCTCGGCAACAAACCGGACCGGTTCGATGCCCGTGCCCTTATGCGAGCCGTCGCAGAAGGGTTGCCGCGCAGAGCGCCCGCACGAGCACCAGAGATACGCCCGCCCCTCGGTCAGTTCGACCTGATAAGGACCTGTCTGTGCCACGATTGGTTCTTCGGCCATTCCAGCCCCCAGATTGATCGCCGCAAGCCGGCGACATTCGCGCAAATGTACCTGCGGTCAAGATAGCGCAAGTCTGTCAATTGTCGGCTGCACCCATGGTCGCAATCTTCGACCTGTTCTAGATAGCAGGCAGCGCGTTCTTATGGAAAGATCGAATGGTCAGACGGCAAGTCGTTCTGGCAGGAACATCTGGCGGATTCCTGATCAATGGGATCAGCCGTGAGGGTTAGCAAAGAGTAAAATTCGCAACCCTTGCGTTAGGACTGTTTTGTCCTCTCGTTCGACCGCAAGCCATTGATCGGTTACAAGATCACTATCGACCCAGGCAGGGTACTCGCAAAGCTCTCCCCCGCGAGCGTGAGCATCCGGACCTGCTGTTCAGTTGTTCGAGGCGTCGCTGTCATCTCGACGTTCGCCTCTTGAATGACACCCGATCTCTCGTCGGTATCGGCGATCAGGATGTGATCGGTAGATTCTATCAGCCCGGTGCGCCGGGTAGTGTTTACGTCCCCCAGGACGTACGACTCTCAGGTTTTCGACCTGACAATTCTCCCCTGATACATAGTTCCCCTCCTCCAGCTGGAGGAGGGGATTTTCTTTGTCGGACCGTCGCGGAAATTCTTCAGGCCGCTTCCGCGAAGTCGAGCTTGAAGCCGTGCAGATCGGCCAATGTCTTGATGGCGCGCTCAGCCTCGGCCTCCGGCAGCGGGGTGAAGGGCGGACGAACTTCGGCCCAGCCTTCATCGTCGCGATAGTGCGCGATCAGAGCCTTCATGGTCGGGATCACCGGGAAGGTCTGGAACGTCTTGCGCAGCGCCGAGATCTTCTCCTGCTGAGCATCGGCGTCCGCAGCCTTCCAGTCATCGAACAGGCGGCGCATGGCAGCCGGAGCCACGTTGGCTGTCGCCGAGATCACGCCCGACGAGCCGTTGCGCAGACCGTCGAGCAGATACAGCTCCGAACCTGGGAACATCTCGAAGTCCGGGAATGCATCCAGGATCGACTTCATGTTCGCCCAATCGCCGGACGAGTCCTTGAGGCCGACAACCACGCCGGGGAACTCTTCCTTCAGGCGGCCAATGAGCGGCAGGGAGAAGCCGACCTGGGCAACCGGCGGGATGTGATAGAGATACATACGCAGCCGATCGTCACCGACTTCCTCGATGACTTCCGCGAAAAAGCGGAACAGGCCCTCTTCGCTGGGGTTCTTGTAGTAGAACGGCGGCAGCATCAGGACGCCACCGCAGCCGAGATCGACAGCGTGCTGAGTCAGAATGGCGGCATCGCTGATCGAGCACGAGCCCGTGCCCGGCATCAGCTTCGACGGCTCGATGCCGGCGTCGACCAGCTCTTCGAGCATTTCCATACGCTCATCGAGACCGAGCGAGTTGGCCTCACTGGTGGTGCCGAACGGCGCCAGACCGGTGCAGCCTTCCTCCATCAACCATTCAGCGTGCTCGATGAAACGATCCGGATCGGGTGCGCCGTCTTCGCCAAACGGCGTCAGAACCGGCGCGATGACGCCGGAGAAGTTCGGGGAAGCCTTCATTGCATGGTTCCTTGTGCGATTAAAATCTTCGAGCTGTTTCCTGCAGACCTCCTCGGTCTGTCAGGGCATTGGAATTGCCGGTTGCGCGACCGGCACGTGATAGCCCTTCTGCACTGCCGGGCGCTCAGCAATGGCGCGATACCAGCGCAGCACATTCGGGAACTCGTTGAGGTCGATATTCTGCCACTCGAACCGCGAGGCCCAGGGCCAGATGGCGATATCGGCGATTGAATAATCCCCCGCGACGTAGTCTACCTCGCCGAGCCGTTTGTCCAGCACCCCGTAGAGGCGCTTCGTCTCGGTCTGATACCTGTCTTCGGCATAGGGCGCCTTGCCCTTGTTGAACTTCAGGAAGTGATGCGCCTCGCCCAGCATCGGACCAAAGCCGCCCATCTGCCACATCAGCCACTCCACCGCGCGCCAGTGCCCTTCACCGCTCTTCGGCCAGAGCTTGCCGGTCTTCTCGGCCAGATACATCAGAATGGCGCCCGACTCGAAC
>JAEYYQ010000197.1 GCA_023428365.1 Pseudomonadota bacterium
CTCGTCCAGCAGCAGAATGCTGCCCTGCTGCGCGAGCGTCATGGCAACCCATGCGCGCTGCCGTTGGCCGCCTGACAAGGTTGCGAGATGCCGATCTCGCAAATCCACCAGCCCCGTGAGATGCAACGCTTCTTCCACTGCGAGGGTATCTACTTCACTCCAGCGGCTGAACATCGCCCGGTGCGGATAACGTCCCTGCCGCACCAGCTCTATGACGCTCATGCCCTCCATCAGCGGCGCACCTTGGGCGAGAAATCCGATGCGACGGGCAACGGTCTTGGACGGCAATTCGCCTATGGGCGTCCCATCCAGTAGAACCGCGCCGTGCCGCACCTGCTGGATGTTGCCGAGGCTGCGCAGAATAGATGATTTACCGCAGCCGTTAGGCCCTAACAGCGCCGTGAAGCTACGCGGCCGGATTGCCAGATCGAGGTCTTTAACCACGACATTGGACCCATAGGCGATGGTCAGGGACTTGGCGCTCAAACCGGAGGCTGCACTACTCATGACGGCGCTTCCATAACAGAAAGCCGAAGAACGGCGCGCCCAGCATGGCCGTCACCAGTCCGACAGGCAGTTGCATGGGCGGCATCACGTTCCGAGCCACGATGTCGGCAACCAGTACCATCAGCCCACCAATCAGTGCCGATGCGGGGATCAAACGATGATGCCGTCGTCCAACAAGCCGGCGCGCGAGATGCGGCGCCGCCAGGCCGACGAAGGCGACCAAACCGGCGCTCGCGACGGCTGCGCCCGAAATCACCGCGCACGCCAGTATCATGAGGCCGCGCACCAGCTCCACAGGTTGCCCCCGTCCCGCAGCAACATCATCCCCGAGCGCGACGAGATCCAGCTCGCGTGCAGCCAACCACACCACCGCGAATGGAATAATCAGCCAGACGAACAGCGTCTGGACCTTGATCCAGCGACTGTCCTGAAGACTGCCAGCGAGCCACACCATCGCGCGCTGGAGCGCCGCAATCTCACCAAACACGGCGATGAACTGCGCCGCCGCACCAGCCATCGCCGACAGCCCAACACCGATCAGGATAATGCTGAGAGAGGACGTTCCCTCTCGCCACGCGAGGACGTAGATCGCAGCCGACATAGCGAGCGCGCCCGCGAACGTCAGGAACGGCAGCGTATAGGTCGAAACATTTTCGAGCTTGATGATCACGATGACGGCCGCGAGGGCAGCACCCGCATTGATTCCAAGCAATCCCGGTTCGGCCAGCGGATTGCGCATGATCGCCTGCGCTACGGCACCTGCTGTTGCCAGCGCTACCCCGACCAGGACGGCCATGAGCGCACGAGGCAACCGAAAATCGCGTATGATCGTGACGGCTTCGGCAGGTGTTTGATCAGTGCCTGCCAAAGCACCGAAAACGTGCACGAGCATAATCTTCTGATCGCCTACCGCTAAAGCGAGGACAAGCGCTGCTGCGATGAATATCAGCAGGATGCTCTCTGTCCGGATCATGTGAATCGCCCGTTTCGGCGACGAACCAGCCAGATGAGGTAGGGGGCACCTATCAGGGCGAATGTCACACCGATCGGCACATCCAGCCCCAGCAAGGCGCGCGGCATCGCATCGGCAACAACCGTCAACAAAGCGCCGCCGATCGCGCTGAATGGTAGAATCCAACGGTACTCGGCGCCGATCGACATCCGCGCGAGATGTGGCACCACGAGCCCTATGAAACCGGCAGGTCCGGCTATGGCAACGGAGCCCCCAGCAAGGCCAACTATGATGAGCGCTGCGATGCCTCGCCACAGGATTTGATTTTGTCCCAGACCCTGGGCAACGCTGGCACCGAGGCTGAGCGCTGTATATTGACTGCGGGTTAGCATTGCTGCGGCTAGTGCGAGCAGCACGTAAGGCAGGACCGGAAGGATCTCCGGTAGTGTCCGGCCACGTAGCGAACCGGCGGTCCAGAGGCGGACCGCGTCGAGCGTTTGGGCATCGAGGGTGAGGATGGCAGCGGTAATCGATCCGAGAAATGTGGAAACGACCACACCAGCCAGCACCAGCCGTATCGGTGTGGGCCCCGCTCGGCCGGCAGCACCCAGAACGTAGACGATGACGGCTGCGGCAGCCGCTCCGACGAAGGCTGCCCACACAAGACCAACAACGGCGATGTCGTCGAGAAATACGATCGTGAGAACTACAGCGAAAGCGGCCCCGGCGTTGACACCGAGCAGACCCGGCTCGGCTAGTGGATTGCCGGTCATCGCCTGCATGATGGCACCAGCCGTCGCAAGGGCCGATCCGACGGCAATGGCGGCCACGACACGCGGCAGACGCACAGTCCACACCACAAGATCTTCGCGCGCTTCACCCCGAGACCAAAGCGCCTCCAGCACACGACCGAAGGCGATGTGAGACGAGCCGACGGTTAGCGCCCAGATCGCAAGCACGATCAGCGCCGCCGCTAGTCCGGAAAGCAGTACGGTCCGGCGGTCGATCGAGTTGTTCACGGTTTGCCGATCACATATCGCTCGATATCGTCGAGCACGCGATGCGCGGAAGCAAGACCGCTGAACTCCATCCATGTCGCATGGTCGATTCGATGGACGCGCTTGTTGTGGACCGCTGGGAGCATCCGCCACAAGGGATTCGCAATCACCTCTTCATGCCGCCCGCTTACATCCGAGTTGTTGGTGCCTCCAACGATATAAAGCAGCACATCTCCGTCGAGCTGCGCCAGATCTTCCCAGTCAGGCCGTTTCATGCTGAGGCTCGGGTCCGACGTCGTTTCGTACTTGGGACGCCGCAAACCAGCCTCTCGGGCGACAGCGAAGGGAGCGTATGTCTGCGGAGCGTCGAGGTAGACCTGAAAATCCCATGCCGTAATCCGGATGATCGATACCTTGATATCGGGCATTCGCGAGCGCACGTCGGCAAGGCGCTTTTCATAGTCCCGCAACCTGTCCGCCACCTCGCTCTGTCGTCCCGTCAGTTTCGCCAGCGTCTTATAGAATGCCCGCCAGTCAATTCCTGTTTCGAGCAGCGTCGGCGCGATCTGCGACAGTTGCGGATGGATGGTCGCTGCCAAAGATGTGCTGCCAGTAAATCCGACGATGAGATCCGGCTTCAAGGCGACGATACGTTCGAGGCTCGGTTCCGTCACCAGTCCGATGCTCGTGATGCCCCGAGTTTTCGACTGCTCTTTGAGCCGCTCATCACTCATCAGATCCAGCGGCGCGCCAACAATCGGCAATCCGACATCCATGCCAACACCCAGGCTGAATGTCGGATCGAGCAGCACCACTCGTTTCGGCTGAGCGGGAACGCAAAGTGGTGCGCCGTAGATGGTGGCGTCATCCAAAAGCTGGCCTTCGCAGGCTGACGCAAGGCCAGCCAAACAGATAAACGCGACGAAACTGCATATCAGCGTCAGATATCTGCCGAAAATCATCATTCCTAACTCGTGATTGTCTAGCGGTTGAGAGGCGGCGTCTTGACGTGAACTACAGCGCTGACTGATCTTCCGCAGAGGATGCGGTCCAGTACGTCGCAATCCTGAACTGGGAGCGATCCAACTTGCCGGCGTCACGGAAGTGTTGGCGCAGCAGCTTCGCTTCTTCCCACTCGCCACCAAACCAGACGAAACGATCTGGTCGATCGGGAATGGGTGTCGCAAGGACTTTCTCGCTCAGCGTTACAGCTGCATTACTTCTGTAAAGCCAGTTAACCTCGAACCCCGGCGGCTTCGCGAGATCGACGCGATCCGCGGGCGAGGCAACCTGAATATAGGCAACACCCGCGACGTTTGCCGGCACGCCTTCCAGAATGCGTGCGATGGCCGGCAGCGCCGTTTCATCGCCAGCTAACAGCAGCCAGCCGGCATCAGGATACCAGCCGCCTCCCGGCCCCATGATACCGACCTCGTCTCCCGGTACAGCAGCCAGAACCCACTCAGTGGCGCGGCCGCCCTCATGCAAGAAGATATCGACGTCGAAATACCCAGCCGCAGCGTCGATGTTCCGTATCGTATAGACAGGGCGGTGCAAAGTCAGTTCACCCTCGGGCCATAGTGTCTGGCCGTTCGCGCCGACGGTCGGCCATTCGATCTGCGTTGCTCCTGCTGCTGGAAGCAGCAAGCGAAAATGAAGCGCGGTTCGAGCAAAGTTTTCTAGCTTCTCGCCGGCAAGCTGCACGCGAACGAACGAACGTGCGATCCTCGCAGTTTCGACAACACGCACAAGCCGGAAATTCGGGGGCCGCACACCAGACGCCGCGCCACCGGACCAGACAAGTGAACGGGCAAGATCAGGATGCAGCGCCGCAATGCGTTGGACGATGAGATCGCGGAGGGTCTGCAGTCGATCCGCGCTCTCGGCGATCACTCTAACTGTTGCGATCTCATTGCCGAGAATGATCTCAATATTTCCGAGCTGAGCCCAGCAACGCCACAACGTAGAGTCAATTTCTTCAAAGGTAAGTCCCCGCTCCTCGGCGCCTGCGCGCAGGTATGTCAGCGCCTTGAGAGGCGATATACCAGTCAACGCCGCCGACGTCGCAGTCTGCGCACTACCGACCTCCGGCATTTATTGATCCCTCTCACTAGAATTTCTGCGTGATAACAACGGCGGCTCGGATGCAAATGGACCGGCGGGAACACGGATCACTGCCCGCCGAAAGTTTCGAGCGTATGTGATGCTGTCTCTCTCTAGCGCAAACAGTTCTTGCGCATTTGAGGTTTGAGATCGCACCTCAAGCCCTGTGGTTTCCCTGCACTAGTATTATTGACGATTCTAGTCAACAAATGCGAGAGCCTGTATGATTGGGGGGAGCGGGCTAGCGCCGGGCATTGCTCAGCGTGGGGGCTCCTTGGCCATCCAGACAGGTGTCGTTATCCGGGGCCGTACTGCTTGCGGCCGCCTTTCAAATGTCTGGGGTCCCAGCATGAACTATATTCGACCATCCAGCATCATGACGTTCATGGCGCTGGTTCCGTTTGTTTCCGCTCCCCTTGCGCACGCTCAACAGCCGCCGCCGGCTGAGCAGTCCGCAACAGCGCAACAAGCGCCAGCCGTCGAGGAGAGCGGAGCAGCAACTGGCACAACGATGCAACTGCCCGGCGTCGTGGTCCAGGCAAGGCCCGCGAAGCGGAATATCCAGAAAGAAGTACTGCGAGCCACCGGCCCTAGCAGTGGAGCGGGTTCGCCGGGAGTTCCATCGGCAGCGTTACCTGGCCTTGTTGTTGAAGGTGAAAAAGTCGTGCGCACGCTGCGCGACACCACGACAAGCATCGGCATTGTGACGGGCGACCAGATTCGCGAAGAGCAGATAGAGGACCTTCACGGCGCGCTCAATACGCAGGCCAACGTGCTGGCCACCAAAGGTTCATCAGGCAATTCAGGCTTCACGATCCGTGGTCTCAGCTCGGAGGGCCTGACCCAGAGCCAGAACCCGTCTGCTGCCCCTCTTATCTCTGTCGTTATCGACGGCGCGACCCAGAACCCTGAGGCTACACGTCGTGGCGCCCGGGGCTTGTGGGATGTCGAGCAAGTCGAGGTTCTGCGCGGCCCGCAGTCCGCACTGCAAGGGCGAAATTCACTTGCGGGCAGCGTATTCATCAAGACCAACGATCCGACCTATAAGCCCGAGGTGATCTTCGAGGGCGTCGCAGGCGGACAGGATTTGAAAAGTGGCGGGTTTGTCGTCAATACGCCGATCGTGGCGGGCCAATCGGCTTTGCGTATTTCTGGTCAGGTTTTCGAGCGCAATCACGGCATCTCTTATGAAAACCCAGAAAACAATCGACTCGATGAAGATAAGCTGGGTACGATCCGCGGCAAACTTTTGATCGAACCTGATAGCATTCCCGGCCTCAGCGCGCTCTTCACCCTTGCGCACGTTCAGGACCGTCCGGCGGTATTGTCGGTATCCCCGCCGTTCTACGACCGCGTCCTGGACGCCAGTGCATCGATTGATTTCCGCGAAACGAAAACCTCCAACTACATCGCTGATATCGGCTACATGCTGCGCCCTGGCCTGAAGGTCAGATCGATCACGTCCTATGCCGACACTCAGACTGACATCGGCTCTGCGCCGAGTAGTCTGCTCCAGCGCGAGGTCACGCGCGACGGTGGCGATTTTACCCAAGACCTGCGTTTGGAAATCGAGAATCGCGGTAACGGCCTTTCCGGTGTCATCGGACTCTTTTACGGATCGTTCGCTTACAAGAACGACTCGCTCGACACGGCCTTTTCAATACCGATCCAGGATCTTCAAACGGATGCCGATACGCGTAGCATGGCTGCCTATGCCGACCTGCGGTATCGTTTCTGGGACAGGTTCGCATTCATCGGCGGCGGCCGCCTTTTGCACGATGAGGTTAAGAGCAAGTCGGACGGCATGATTCTACTAAATCCATTCAGCGTTCTGGGGGGAGCCGATCCGGACATCGCTTTCATCTCGAACGACTTCTCCGACGACTACACGGAGTTCCTGCCGCGGCTCGGATTTACTTACGATCTGACGCGCGATCAGACCGTCGGAATCACTTACAGCAAGGGATACCGGAACGGCTTTACCGAATTCCGCCTGTCCACGGCTGATTTCAACATAGTCAAGCCGGAGTATCTCGATTCCTACGAGCTGTCGTATCGCTCGACATGGCTGAATGAGACGTTGTCGCTCAACGCGAACGTCTTCTACTACGACTACAAGAACCAGCAGGTTGCATTCGATGAGACGGTCTTTGAGTTTCCCGTTTCTTATATTCAGAACGCCAAGAGTTCGCACGCTTACGGTGCCGAGTTCGAAGCGCGCTGGCGCCCCATCTCTCCGCTGCAGCTTTATGCTTCACTCGGCTTGATGCGCACCGAATTCGACAGCTTCAATTCGCCGGACGGCAATTTCAGCGGAAACGAATTCCCGGAAGCTCCCGCGTATACGGTCGCCGTAGGCGGCATGTATAAGCACGAAACTGGCTGGTTCGCCGGCGCAAACCTGCGCTACACGGACGGCTATTACAGCGGTGGCGATCTTGGGAATTCATCACTGCGTTTCGTCGACGGTTATACCCTCATCGATGCGCGCGTCGGCTGGGAGTGGGAGAACTATACGCTCACATTGTTTGCCAAGAACGTGTTTGACGAGAAGTACGTCACCAGCATCGGCATTGGCGGCAGCCAGGCAACCGTCGGAGACGAGCAGTTGGTTGGCGTAACCCTGCTCGGAAGATTCTGATTTTCCCGACCTGAGGTCTTCTGGGGGAGCATGACGGAAGTGCGATCATCTCCCCCAGAAGCGTCCCCAATTTAGGCTGTCAGCAGTCCGAACTGGGCCCGGTGGAGGCGCGCATAAACGCTGTCACGCGCCATCAGAGCACCATGGCTCCCTTCCTCGATAATTCCACCATCATCGATGACGACGATCCGGTCTGCGTGCTGAATGGTGGCAAGCCGATGGGCGATGATCAGAGTGGTTCTTCCGGCGGAGAGTGCCTGCAACGCCTGCTGGATCGCGAGCTCGGTTGCGCTATCCAGAGCCGATGTTGCCTCGTCCAGGATAAGGATCGGAGGATTCTTCAGGAAAATGCGCGCAATGGCGACGCGCTGTTTCTGACCGCCCGAAAGCTTGATCCCTCTTTCGCCGACGACCGTGTCGAGGCCGTCCGGGAGCTGCGCTATAAAAGTGTCGAGACTGGCGCGCTGCACAGCTCCGACAAGCTCGGCCTCGGAAGCCTCCAAATTCCCATAAGCGATATTCTCTCGGATTGATCCACCAAACAGGAAGACATCCTGTTGAACGATGCCGATTTGAGATCTGAGGGAAGCCTGCGTCATGTCGCGAATATCAATGCCGTCGATCGAGATCGCACCACTGTCGATCTCGTAGAAGCGTGGCACCAGCGAGCAGATCGTCGTCTTACCCGCGCCAGACGGGCCGACAAGGGCCACGGTCTCCCCGCTGCCGATAGAGAGATTCAAACGAGAGAGAATCTTGCGATGATCTGAGTAGCTGAAATCAACGTTCCCGAAGACGATGTCGCCGTTCAGGCGTTGAACGGTGATGGCATCCGGCTTGTCGGCGATATCCGGCGCCGTATCCAAAAGACGCGCGTAGCGCCTGAATCCGGCGACGCCCTTCGGATAACTTTCGAGCACCGACGTGATCTTGTCGATCGGGCGCAGGAATGCGTCGATGAGAAGAATGAAACTGATCAGGCCGCCGTAGGTGAGTTCACCGACCATAACGAACCACGCGCCGGTCACCATCACGATCAACTGCACCAGTCTCGTACTGAGATAGGTCAGTGTCGTGCTGGCCGTCATATACGCGTAGGCATTGAGCTTGGTCGTCTTGTAGCTTTCATTGTCGCGCGCGAAGAGGCGGCGTTCGTGCTCTTCGTTCGTAAAAGACTTCACAACGCGGATGCCGCCAACGCTTTCCCCGATGCGGTTGTTGAAATTTCCGACCTGCCTAAAGAGCCGCTCCCAATTCTGCGTCATCCGCGAACCATAACGCGCGACCAACCATGTCATGACCGGCACGACAATGGCGCTGATCAGAGCCAGTTTCCATTGCACCCAGAACATCAGGGCAAAGGCGCCGACGAATGTCATGACCGCGATAAACACGTCCTCCGGGCCGTGGTGGGCGATCTCGCCGACCTCCTCGAGATCCTTGGTGACGTGCGTGATCAGATGGCCGGTCTGCGTGTTGTCGAAAAAGCGGAATGACAGCTTCTGCAGGTGATCGAAGGCCTTGGCGCGCATGTCGGTCTCGATACTGATACCGAGCGCGTGCCCCCAATAAATGACGACCGCCATCAGCGCCGTATTGGCGATATAGACTCCAAGCAAGGCTGCCGCGCAGACCAGGATCAGTCCCCAATTCTGCCCCGGCAGAAGATCGTCGATGAAATACTTCACCGCCAGAGGAAAACCCAGCTGCAGCAGTCCGGCGGTGACTGCACATCCGAAGTCCAAGATGAACAGATGCTTGTAGGGCCGGTAATAAGAGAAGAACCGACGCAGCAAAGAGGAGGTATCAGTCAACATACGAGCTCGAATGAGGGATCACGAGTCTGATTTCCTCCTCGGTTAAACTTGACTAAATTCATCATGTTTATAATGTCAGAGCAACCGGTCCGAGTGTGTCATCTGAAGTGATGTTCGCGGGCGGTATCCGATCATGAAGCCTCAAGCCAGACATCACAAAGTAGCGGACGAGTTGCGGCGCGACGAACTTCTGCCGCTGCATTACAAGCAAAGCAAGGAATATTGTACGTGACGAAATGCGGCGTGCAGCGGAAGTGGAAGGCAAAATCCAGAGAATTGGCGCTGCTGTCCGCCTGCCTTCTCGCGATTACTATCATCGCTTCAGGAGCGGCCTGGGCAAAGCCCATTGTTGTGAAGCACTCGCAAGGGGAAGTCACGCTGCCGGACACGCCGAAGCGTATCGTCGTTCTCGACTTCTCGTCGCTGGAGATGCTTGACGCGATCGATGTGGATGTAACAGGTGTCGTTGGTACACTGATGCCGGCGCATCTCGCAAAGTACAAGGCTGATCAGTACATCAAGAGCGGGTCACTGTTTGAGCCGGACTATGAGGCTATCAACGCCGCGCGTCCCGACCTCATCATTGTCTCCGCGCGCTCATCTCCCAAGCTCAAGGAGCTATCGAAGATTGCGCCAACGATAGACCTCTCAACCGATGAGACAGAATACGTCGGTAGCGTCATCCGCAATGCGCAAACCTTGGGGAAGATATTCGGCAGGGAATCTGTCGTTGAGGCGATGGTGTCGAAGCTCCGGGAATCGATCACAGCCATTCGTGCAACGACGGCCAATGCTGGGCGCGGCCTCATCATACTCACCACCGGCGGGAAATTGAGCGCTTATGGACCGATGTCGCGCTTTGGTGCGATCCATCGAGACTTTGGCGTTCCCGCAGCGGTCGACTCTTTCGACACCGCAGTCCATGGCCAAAATATCTCATTCGAGTTCATCATGAAGACCAACCCGGATTGGCTGTTTGTCCTGGATCGGGATGTCGCGATCGGAGCGCGCGGACAGCCAGCAGCACAACTGCTGAACAATCCACTCGTCGCCCGTACGACGGCTTGGCAAAAACACCGCGTCGTCTATCTCGATCCGGCACGTTGGTACCTGGTTGCGGGTGGTCTACCCTCCCTACAAGCGAACATCGACCAGATCGCCGCCGCCTATTCGGCAGCCAAGTAGGCATCCATGCTGGCGGTCGCGGCTGTTGCCGTTCTTGCTCTCGCGATTGTAAGCCTTTTCGTCGGGGCGAGTGACATTTCCCTGTCGGGAATATTAGCGTCCGGCTGGGACGACGGCCCGCTTCAAGTGCTGTTGGTGAGCCGTTTGCCACGCACATTGGCTTTGATCCTCGCCGGCACGGCGATGGCCGTGGCAGGAACCCTCATGCAAATGTTGGCGCGCAATCGTTTCGCCGAGCCTTCGACAGTGGGAACCGCCGAAGCGGCCAATCTTGGCTTTCTTCTGGTTCTTCTTGTCGTCCCTGATGCCTCGATTCCAGTGAGACTCGCCGTCGCTTCCGGTGTCGCGCTTCTCGGAACTATGATCTTCCTGCGGATCCTGAACCGCATCCCTCTGCAATCAACCTTACTGGTGCCGATCATCGGGATCATGCTTGGAGGCGTCATCAATGCTGTGGCGACTTTCATCGCCTATCGCTTCGACCTGATGCAGTCACTGGCCACCTGGAGCACGGGCGATTTCTCCATGATCCTGATCGGACGTTACGAGGCTCTCTGGATCGGCCTTGCTCTGACGCTGATTGCCTATCGCCTCGCGGATTGGTTCACGGTCGCCGGCATGGGTCGTGATTTTTCGATCAATCTTGGCCTCAACTATCGGTTTGTCGTCTTCTTTGGGCTGGCCATCGTCTCTGTCATCACAGCAGTCGTTGTCGGAAGCGTGGGCATGATCCCGTTTCTCGGCCTCGTTGTTCCCAACCTCGTCAGCCTGGCGTTGGGCGACAACATGCGACGGGCTGTACCATGGGTGGCGGTTCTTGGTGCCGGCATCGTGCTCGCTTGCGATATTGCAGGCAGGCTCATCATCTACCCCTATGAAATTCCGATCGGCACGCTGCTGGGTGTGCTCGGCAGTAGCCTCTTTCTCTTCCTCCTGCTGCGCAAACATGCCCGCCTCGCTTGATCAGAACCCAAATCGTCCGGTGCACATCATCGGCTGCCTCACTGTCGTGGTGTTGGTGGCGGCTGTCGCATTCATGACCCTTGGGGCCAAAGGGAACTGGGATTTCGTTTTGCCATTTCGCGGCGCAAAGCTGGCCGTTCTGATGCTCGTGGCCTATGCGATCGCCGTCTCCACCGTCCTGTTTCAGACCGTGACGGCCAACCGCATTCTGACCCCTGCCCTGATGGGCCTCGACGCCCTTTACCAGCTCATTCAGACAGGCTTGGTGTTCATGCTGGGTGCTGTTGGCGCGGCGATACTTGATCCGCAGTTCATGTTTCTTGCGCAGTGCGCCGTGATGACCGGCTTTGCCTGTGTGCTTTATCGCTCGCTTTTTTCGGGGCGATTGCAAAGCCTGCATCTCCTGATGCTCGTCGGATTGGTGATCGGCGTTCTGTTCCGCAGTCTGTCCCACCTCATGCAGCGCATCATGGCGCCGAACGATTTTATGGTGCTCCAGGACAGGCTGTTTGCGAACTTCAATACTGTCAATTCAGATGTTTTGATGATCTCGGCTGCATCCGTGCTGGTCGTCACGTTGGCTGGCGTGCATAGGCTCGCAGTCTTCGATGTTCTTGCTCTCGGGCGAGAAATCGCCATCTCACTCGGCGTCGACTATCGGCGAACCGTTACGCAAATTCTAATTCTCATTTCAGTGTTAGTGTCGGTGGCTACAGCTCTGGTTGGTCCGGTTACATTCTTTGGACTATTAGTCGCAAGCCTCGCTTATCAGATCGCGGGATCCTCCAAGCACCGGCATGTTCTTCCCATCGCCGTCCTGCTGGCGATGGCGACTCTCATCATCGGACAAATGGTTTTAGAGCGCGTCTTTGCATTCGACACCGCGTTGAGCATCATCATCGAATTTGCGGGCGGTCTCGCCTTCATCTTCCTGGTCTTGCGCCGAGGCACCCGATGATTGTGACGACAGACCTGACAAAAACCTATGGCGACGCTGTTATTGTGAACGGCGTATCGTTGACTGTGCCGCGCGGTGGCGTCACGTCGATCATTGGATCAAACGGGGCAGGAAAATCGACGCTTCTGGCACTGATGAGCCGTCTCTTGGAGCCAACATCCGGCTCGGTCATGGTCGATGGGCTTGATGTCTCCAGCACCCGGGGAGATCTGTTGGCGCAACGGTTGTCGATTCTCAGGCAGGACAATCACATCGCGACGCGCCTCACCATTCGCGACCTGGTCGCGTTCGGCCGTTATCCCTATTCAAAAGGGCGACTTACCGAGGAAGATCACGCGTTCATCGACAAATCCATCGGCTATCTCAGCCTGGGCGATCTTGCGGATCGGTTCATCGATGAAATTTCCGGCGGGCAGCGGCAGCGCGCTTTCGTTGCGATGGTTCTGTGCCAGAACACCGATTACGTTCTGCTCGATGAGCCCTTGAACAATCTCGACATGAAACATGCCGTCGTGATGATGAAGCTCGTCCGTCGCATCGCTGATGAATTTCGCAAGACGTTCGTTCTCGTCCTGCACGATATAAATTTCGCTTCGATTTATTCTGACAACATCATAGCCATGCGTGATGGCGTGGTCGTTCATCAGGGCAGCCCGAACGAGATTGTTCGCAGCGATGTGTTGCGTGACATCTTCGACATCGATATCGCGATCCACGATGTCGCGGGCCATCGTCTTGGACTGTATTACCTATAAATCGACACGTTGCGCCCATTCGACAGCAAGCTGCTCTCGCCAACCGAACCGGATGATGTGATCAGCAACGATAACCTTCACGCGTTCAAGGTCCGCAGCGGTCTCCGCTTCGCACGTCACGGTCAGCTCATTCTCTGTTGCGGCCAGCACGCACAGACCTGGCTGGAAATCGATCCGACCTCGATTGCCGGTGAATTCGGCGGGTGTCTTGTGCGCGAAATGCTTGCAGAGCTGAGCGAGAAACTGGCTGGCTTTGGCAGAGCGGATTCGTGCGTTTGCCGCGTGCATTTCACTTCCAAAGTATTGGGGCCGGCAACGGAAGGCCCCGCCCGGATTTGCCTTGCGCACCGAATGTAGCATTCACTACATTCTAATTCCAGAATGTAGTAGTGAACTTTTAGAGCCTGACATGCCCGCCAACGGGACAACCGACAAGCTGAGGGACAGAATTCGCAAGCGCGGGGGGCGGCTATCGCCATCCCTGGCGCGAGTCGTCATGTTCATCGACGCAAACAGGCATGAAGCCATGACAAAGTCGGCGCTCGAACTCGCCGATGCGATCGGCACATCCGACGCCACGGTGATCCGTGCTGTTCAGGCAATTGGCTTCAATGGGCTGCGCGAATTGAGACAGGTTCTGGCGGCAGCATCCGGGTCGGGAAAAACACCGGTCGACACCATCACGCGGACGTTCGCATCGATTAGAGAGCACTCCGCGACCGCGGTAGATCAGGTGTTTTCTGACCATCGTGAGGCCTTCGCGGCGCTCGAGACGCCGGAGACGCGGGCAAGCATTGTAGCCGCTATCGAGCAGCTCGCTTCAGCCCAAAGAGTTGGCGTCTTTGGAATCGGCGCAACCGCATTTCTCGCCCGTTATCTGGCTTTGTCCCTCAACCGGGTCGGGCGGCCGACAACGGTATTTGACGGATATACGGCCCCGTTGCCCGAGCAGCTTCTCGAAATGCGCACCATCAACGCGCTCATTATGATGGCTTACGGCTTGCCTTACCGGGAAGCCATGTCCACGATCTCCGAGGCACGGCGCCAGAAAGTGCCGATCATCCTGATTACAGACTCGAAGGATACCGCAAGCGCACGTCATGCAGCAGTTGTCGTTCCGGTCGAGTGCGGTCATGCCGGACGCATCAACATCCACGGCGCAACGTTGGTTTGCCTGGAGGCGATCATTTTCGCGCTCGTCGCAGAAGATCCGTCACGAACGATCTCCACGCTCGAGAGACTAAGCGCACTCCGCAACTCCATCTACAAATGACGGAGTGTGCCTATTTTGCACCGTGGGCCGCATTTATCGAGCGGTCCCGATCGATTTGTTTACTACTACAATAAACAAAACAAGTTTGGCGGCACGATCAGCCAGCCAGTGTCGCAGCGTCTGTCGCGCCAAGAGTAGCCAGCCAGCGTTCGAAGATGAGGCACGTTTCATGGTGGCTTCATCGCGATGTTGGATTGGGAGATATGGCCATGCGTCACGACGGCGTCAGTCGATCGAGTTTCGCGACAATTATGATCGGTGCTGCGGTTGCAAGCGGCTTGGCGAGTGGATCGCCGGCGGTGGCGCAACAACAACCGGCTTCGCTGCCCCCGGTAGAAGTCACCGTTGCGAAAAAGAAAGCCCCGGCGCCCAAGAGGGCATCGCAGCCCGCACCGGTTGCCCAACAGGCTATGCCCGCTCCGGAGGCTCAGCCACAGCCTCAGGCAGACTTCGCTCAGCCAAGCATCGGCACCAATACGACGGACATTACCTCGCAGGATCTCCAGAGACTGAATCCAACAGATCTCAGTGACGTATTTGCAGGCCAGCCCGGCATCGTTGTGGGCAGCCCACTGCCCATGTCGCAAAAGGTCTACGTCAACGGCATTGAAGAAACAAACCTCGCCGTCACCATTGACGGCGCCGCCCAGAACAACAAAGTCTTCCATCACAACGGCACAAACCTTATCGATCCGAACATGCTGAAGGCGGTTCGGGTTGATGCTGGCGTGGCGCCCGCCGACGCCGGATTTGGCGCGCTTGCAGGCTCCATTGCCTATGAGACGAAGAGTGTGAGGGACTTTTTAGACCGCGACGGAATAGGCGCTTTCGTCAAGTCCACGTTCAATACGAACGGCAACGTGTTCAGCAGCAATATGGCCGGCTACGGAATGTCGAATGGCTTCGAGGTTCTCGGCTATTTCAGCTTCGGCGATGGAAACAACTACGAGAACGGTCGTGGCCAGGTCGTCGACGGCACGGAAACAAACTTCCTGAGCGGTCTCGGCAAGATCGCCTATCAGGCCCTGAGTGGCGATCGGTTCGAGATCAGCCATCAACGCTTCAACGACGATGCGCCGCGGCCGTATCGCGCTAACGCAGGTTATATCAGCGTGCCAAGGCGGCCCTGGGAGCCGCGCATCAGAGATTACGAGATGAACCGGCAGAGCACGGTCTTCACGTACAGCGATGCGACGCCCACGGACCTGTGGAATCCGAAAGTCATCGCCGCCTACAGCAAAACCGACGTCACCGTACCCTCATTCTGGGGGCCCGACTTCTCACCGGTTTATACCGAAGAATGGATCACATCGGGCGAAACGACGAGCTTCAATGGAAAGGCTGAGAATACATTTACGTTCGCAATCGGCACATTGGTGACTGGCGTCGACTTCAACAAGTCACGCGCCCGGCTGATTGACCCATACGATGGCGCCGCCGAAGAAAGTTTCGTTGCAGGTCTTTACGCTCAAGCCCGCCTTGAGCCGATCCGCGGCACGCGTCTATCGTTTGGCGGTCGCGGGGATCATCAGAAATTCACTGGTCAGGATGGCATCGACCGTAACGACGGCGGTTTCAGCGCCAATATTTCCGGCGAACAAGATCTCATCGGAAACTTTCTGACTGCCAAAGCGGGCGTGTCGCATGTCTGGGCCGGAGTTCCGCTGGCAGAAAACTTTATCATGAATCCGAACTGGGATTATTTCGACGGCCCGAAATCCGTTGTCTCCGATAATTATCTCGCTGGTCTTGTCGCTCGATATAACGGCTGGACTTTCGAAGGTACGGTCTTCCGTACGGAAATCGAAAATGCACGCGTGGCGACGTACAGCAACGGTGTGATGGGTGCAATCCGCACGCGTGACATTGATTCGGAAGGTTACGAGCTCAGTGCGCGGTACGACTGGCGCGACGGCTTTATCCGCGTGGCGTATGCCAATATCGACGTCACCGTCGACGGCCAACCTGCCGACACCGATACGGGCAACTATGTTGCAACGCCAGTTGGCCAGATCATCACGATTACGGGTGCACACACGTTCGTCGGAACCGGATGGACTTTGGGCGGCGATATCGAGCTCGCACCGGAGTACGATCGCGTTATTGAGGACGCTCCGCCCTATAAAGCCTATCAGATATTCAATGCTTTCGCCGAGTATCGCCCGGACTGGGGCTACGATCTGACGCTACGTGCCGATGTGCGCAACATCTTCAACGAAACCTACGCCAATCACGCAACGTATGGCACCGAATTCGGCAACGTTACCCCCCTCTATGCTCCAGGCCGCTCATTTCTCCTGAGCGCAACTTCCCGGTTCTGACCGACATCAGCTCAGGCGTTGGAGAGATCAAAATAATAGATTGATTTCCGATTGCCGTCGAAGCGACCATCCTCGCACCGCTCCATTAGACGTCGGGGCGTCGACGATGGTCGCTTTCTCGACCTTGAGACGGCTGCCGGTCTGCGGATTATCCCAATTGCAGACCTCACATGACGCGATCGGCAACGGTAAGCACGTCCGGTTTTCAATGTCCTTCGATCGGATCACTGTTCCGATGTGTCTAAACCAATGAGCGGATAGCATTGATTTAAACCGGCTTGGCACTCAGACGCTTCCAAATACGCGTCGTTACGCCAATCCGATCGTTCATTTGCTGCTACCCGGCCCGAGGCGCCACCACCTAGAACTTCATCGTGAGCCCGGTGCGTATAGTGCGCCCCGGCGCGGCGATAGGTGTTCCGCCGAGTGGATCAATGTAGAATTTATCGGTCAGATTCTCGGCGCTGACATTCAATACGACGTGCTCGTTGAATTTATAGCTGCCGAACATATCCATAATCGCAAACGGAGCCCAGACAACCGCTGTGCTGACATCGATCGGGCTTGGACCAATCTTGCGTTCATTGGCGTATGTCACGCGCGTCCCGACGGTCAGTGCTTCATCGAAGAAGCGCATACCCAACGTAACTGTGGCCATAAACTCCGGCGGCACGTGGTTGGACGAATAGTCCCATATCCGATTGACGGGCCGATACAGATCCTGGGCGAGGCACGGTTCACCGACCCGGCAGAACTCGATGTTGTCATAATAGGTGACGCCGAGCTCCATGAAGATACGGCGTGCATCGTAGCCCAGTTGCAGTTCGATGCCGGAAAATTTTGCCTTGTCCAGATTCGTGGCCCAGAAATCGTAAACACCGCCGCCAGGGGGCGTATCCCGATAGATATAATCGTCAACGGTGGTGTTGAAATATGCGAGCTTGGCTCTAAACGCATCATTGGGAATCAGCGCGTCGCGCTTGTCTACGTTGATTCCGACCTCAAACGCCTTCGATCGCTCAGGCTTGAGATCAGGATTGAAACGAGTATTTCCGACGCCCCGCGTGGTTTCTCGAATGGTCGCGGGGCGTATGCCTTCTGCATAGGTGCTAAAGAGCTGAATCCCATCCCAAGGCGATACCACAATGGCCGCATTCGGACTGAGCTCTCCGCCCTCGCGATCACCCTGCTCCGAGTTGACCTCATAGAAATCATACCTGCCGCCCACGTTGAACTGAAGCCAGTCGAGTGCCTTCCATTCGCCGTTGATGTAGGTGCTGCCGATCTGTCGTTGCCCGATCAATGTTTGCGGACTGCTCACGACTCCCGAAGGAACGTCGGAGTCTTCAAACGAAATTGAATATCCATATTTCAGTTTGAATGCGCCGTACCCGGTATCGAAGCGAGATGTGTTGGATGCATCGCCTCCATACATCTCGGATTGGGTCGGCACTCTCAAGTAGGAAAACAAGGAGAAGTAGTTCGCAACTTCCAATGTTTCAGTCCGCCAGAGATTGAATTGTAAATCGATAAGGTCGTTTTCTAGAGGATTGTAGCGGTACTTCGCCGTTTGATTTTTGACATTCGTGTGGGACAGAATGCGTTGTCCGCCGGTTTGAGCGATTGTCGGTGTAATCTCGCCATAGTGATTATCGTAGTAGATATATCCAAGTTGTAGAGAGTGGTCCCCTAGCTTGAACGTACCTTTGACCAAACCAGACTCGACATCTTCCGAAGTGTTGAGCGCTTCGAGTCCCGGGCCAACGTAGGAATATTCACGTGGGAAAGATTGCGCCGGGTGATCATAATGCGTGGGCCCTTTCGTTCCCGTGAAATAGTTTCCATTCTGGCGTCTGGAATACGCGGCGACGACTTCCACATTCTCACCACGCGCCGCGGTGGCGATGCTGCCGGATCCGCCATATGCATCAAATAGATTTGTCGTTTCAGTTCTTGCATCATTCGGCTGCATTCCTATGACCGGTTCGATGCTGTTGGAACTCCGTGACCCCTTCAGGCGAACACCATAGGCCGCATCGGGGAGGAGAATATCATCGGCCGTCAGCGTTGTGATTGCGACGACGCCGCCGTTGGCTCCGGCGCTCGCAGCAGATCCACCCGGTCCTTTGGTGATTTCTACACCGCCGATAAAGTCCTGATCGACATAGGTGCGATTATCGACGCCAAAATATCCGCGATATGTCGATGTTGATTGCTCGGCGCCATCAACCGTTGTTTTAACGCGGTTCATGCCCTGCATGCCGCGAATGTTGACGTCAAGCGCCGCGCCGTTTCGTCCTTGTGCCGACATGACACCAGGAACGCCTTTAAAAATATCGGCTACCGACGATGGTGGAACGCGGGAAATCTGCTCTGCAGACACGTAGGCGGTAGAGCCGGGCGTCTGAAACGGGCGTTCGGCTGCTGCTGCGCCGGATCCGCCGCCGGATACGTCGACCGTGTCCAGCGCAATTGCGCCATCGACGGTGGCAGCAGCGCCGCCTGCGTTTGGCGCGCTGATCGTTGCGGTATTCGTTCCGGTGAAACTGAAGGTCAGCCCGCTGCCGCTGAGCAGACGGCTCAAAGCAGTATCACGCGCGAGCAGGCCCTGTAAGGGTGGCGCCGATTTGCCTGCGGTCAGAGCTGCGGGATAGGCCAACTGCACGCCGGATTGCCGCGCGAAAGCCGTGAGTGCCGACGTCAGCGGTTGAGCGGGAATATTGAAGTTGATCGTATTCCCTTGAGTAGCCGCTGGCTGCTGCGCTTGTGCGCTCGCTGTACCAGGCAGCGAGATTATGGCTGTGGACGCAAGCAGAAATGCTCGCAGACACCGATATCCCCCAAACGCACGCGACATGTGATCCCCTGTCTTCAATGTCATGACGAGGGATCGTAGCCAGCGCGGTGAATATCTCCCTCACTGGCTTAGACCTAAATCCTGACAAAAAACCTCAACAAATTGCCACAAAAATTTTCGGCGCTCGCCTTATGCCTCTGAAACCACGGTGACATAGTTGGAAAGTTG
>JAEYYQ010000230.1 GCA_023428365.1 Pseudomonadota bacterium
CTGCGCGGACGCCCCCACACCGATCACGAGCAAGCGCTTCGCGCCAAGCTGCGGCTGAGCCAACAGTTCGATGGATGTCTTTGCTTTGCCTGTGAAATCGGCGGCCTGTGCCGCATGGAGCAAGGCGCCGCCGGCTGCAGAGTTCAAGGCATGCGCCTGCGGACCAAGCACCAGATCCTGTCCGCAAAGCACCGCAGCGGTGGGCTGCAACGGCGATGTCAGGGAGGCAAATTCGACAACCAGAGCGTCAGCCATTTCCGACCTTGTGATGAGAAGGTTCTACCGAGCGCGGGGCAACCACGCCGTGGCCCCTCAAATATCGCGCCCCAACTAGCCCCCAATGTCGAGCGCCAGGGGTAGTAAACCTGTGGAGAGTTTCGCTGAACGCAAACTTAGACGGTCGCCCGCGAAGTGCAAGAGTGGCATCAGGAATTCAAGCTGGAGCGTCTGCGGGGCCGAATTTCTGCCACCGTGCTATGAGACCCCGGCGATACGGGGGAGTACGGAGCAGAACTTGGCGCCGGCTGTGAGGGATCTTAACCGACTGCGGGGACGGGGCGGCATGGCGTCATGACCATCTTTGGCCGCTATGTATTCCGTCAGGCGAGCGGCGCGCTGCTGCTGATTTTGCTATCGCTTTCCGGCGTCGTGTGGATTTCGCTCGCGCTACGCCAACTCAACCTCGTCACCAGCAAGGGTCAGGACGCCTGGGTGTTCCTGGTCATGACGACCCTGGCACTGCCGAATCTCATGGTGCTGATCGCGCCGATCGCGCTGCTGATCGCAACCATCCATACGCTCAACCGTCTCAACGGCGATAGCGAACTGATCGTTCTGACAGCCTCCGGGGCGACGATCTGGACGGTCGCGCGGCCACTGCTGTTGCTTGGCGCCATCGTCTCCACCGCCGTCGGCGTCGTCAATCACGTCGGCTTGCCGTGGAGCCTCAGGCTGCTCAAGGAATATGTCGTTGAAGTTCGCACCGACCTGATTTCCCAGGTGCTTCAGCCCGGACAGTTCTCCAGCCCCGAGGACAATCTCACCTTCCATATCCGCGAGCGCACCTATTCCGGCGAGATGCTCGGCATCCTCATGCACGATGCGCGAGACAAAAAGCAGGTGGTTTCATACCTCGCAGAGCGCGGCGCGATCGTGAAGCAGGGCAACTCGTCATTCATCATCATGACGCAGGGTCATATCGTGCGCCTGCCCGAGGGCAATGCCGCGCCGCACATCGTCACCTTCGACAACTACGCGATCGATCTCAATCAGTTCGACGCAGATGAAGAAGTCAAAGGCTTCAAACCGCGCGAGCGCTATCTGTCCGAGCTGCTGAATCCGACGCCGGAGGACTTGGCCGGGCGCAATCAGGCCGGGCATATCCGGTCAGAGTTGCACGAGCGAATATCCAGCCCGTTGTATCCCTTGGCTTTTGTCATGATTGCGGTGGCATTCGCGGGACAGGCTCGCTCGACGCGTCAGAACAGAATGGAAGGTGTTGTTACCGCATTTCTGATTGCGGCAGCGTGCCGTGGCGGCGGCTTGGCGGTCAACAATCTGGTGGTCGTCCACGCCTGGACCGTCTCCTTGATGTACCTGTTACCGCTCAGCGCGATTTTGCTGTCCCTCTTCGTGATGCGCATCGGCGCACGACCACGTGGCGGGCCCGGTCCTCTGGAGCGCCTGGTGAACCTGCTGACTCCACCGGAGTGGATGCGGAATAGGCTGAGCATCGCGCGCGGCCCACGTGCAGCCGGACGACTGGGAGCTGGAAGCTGACATGACATCCGGCCTCACCCTGAAGATGTACATCGCACGCAAGTTCCTGTTTGCGATCTTCGGGACGTTCGCGATCTGCTGCGTCCTGATCTTCATGATCGATTTCGTCGAGATGCTGCGTCAGGCCGGAAAGCGCGGCACGGTCCCGGCGACGACGTTGGTCTGGCTCACTCTCCTGCGCCTCCCCGCCTACACCGAGATCCTGCTGGCCTTCGCGGTACTGGTCGGCAGCATCGGCAGTTTGCTGCAACTCAGCCGAAAGAGCGAACTTGCGGTCATTCGCGCTGCCGGCATGTCGGCTTGGCAGTTTTTGGCGCCGGGCGTGTTCGTGGCGGCTGTGCTCGGCGTGTTGGCGGTCACATTCTATAATCCAATGGCGGCCACGGCTCGCACCGAATCCGAGCGACTGTTTTCAGAAGCCTTTGGCCGCGAAGCCAATTTTCTGCGCACCAAGGGCGCCGGCTCCTGGCTCCGGCAGGATGGCGCGGACGGGTCTTCGGTCATCAGCGCGGGCGGCGTCGCCGATGGCGGGCTGAAGCTCTTCTCCGTCGACATCATCCAGTATGACAAGGAGGGGCGCTTCGTCGAACATATCGAGGCGGAGCGGGCATCTCTTCTCGACGGCTACTGGCAACTCGAGAAGGTCATGGTTGCAGCCCCCGGGCGCGAACCTGAGCGATTCCAAAGCTATCTGGTCAGCACCTATCTGACGCCAGAGCGGCTCCAGGATGCGCTGGGCACGGTCATTTCCGTTTCGTTCTGGGAGCTCCCTGGACTGATTGCCGCCGCCGAGCAATCGGGCCTATCGGCTGCGCCTTACCGGATCCAGTACGAACTGCTGCTCTCGCGACCTCTTCTCTTGATCTGCATGGTTCTTTTGGCAGCAACTGT
This sequence comes from Pseudomonadota bacterium, assembly GCA_023428365.1. GTDB lineage: Bacteria > Pseudomonadota > Alphaproteobacteria > Rhizobiales > Hyphomicrobiaceae > ZC4RG25. The sequence goes on from JAEYYQ010000230.1 coordinate 2,671, forward strand.
GTCGTTGAGGTCATTCCGATCGGGCGGCATCCAGACTATGGTGATCACAGGGATGATTGGGGGCTTCGGGTTTTTTCTTCTAGCGGAAATTTCCCGGCAGGTTGGGGTTGCCGGTCTTGTATCGCCGAGAGTGGCGATATGGGTGCCGGTGGTGACGGCTGCCCTCGCGACTTTGACGGTGTTGCTGCACCAGGAGGACGGTTGAGTGAAGCGTCGAGCACGGCCAATGACCGGTCGTAGCACCACGCGGCGATCATCAATCCGCTATGTTTTAGCGGGTGTGAGCGCTTGCGCGCTCACCGTCACGCTTGCGATCCATACGGCGCGCGCTCAGGATCCGTCGGTCATCACGCCGGCGACGACGATGCTCCCAACGGAGATCAACAAGCGGCCGGCCGCGCCTTCGGCGTTTCCGAAAGCCAAAGGCGGATTGATTGGGCCGATCCAGAAGATCGATCAGAATCAGCCGCTTTACCTTCAGGGCGACGAGCTGATCTATGACAACCAGGGCAACAGGATTGCTGCCCGTGGCAACGTCGAAATCTACTACAACAACTACATCCTGACGGCTGACGAGGTCACATACGACCAGAACGCCAACACGCTGACCGCTGTTGGCAACGTCACCCTGAAGGAGCCCAACGGCCTCATCACGCGCGGCGAGCGCATCACGCTGACGGATGATTTTCGCGATGGCTTCGTCCAGTCGCTGAGCGTCACGGCGCGCGACGACACGCGGATCGCGGCGGAACGTGCCAATCGGCGCGACGGCAACATTACCGAATTCGAGAACGCAAGGTTCACGCCTTGTAAGAGCGACGGGGCGATGCCTCCGCTCTGGTGCTTGAGCGCATCGCGCATCGTCCACGATCAGTCGGCGGCGACGATCACCTACCAGGATGCCCAGTTCGAACTGTTCGGCTATCCGATCTTCTACCTGCCCTACTTCCAGCACGCCGATCCGTCGGTGAAGCGTCAGTCGGGCTTCCTGCTACCGTCATATTCGAACTCGACCACGCTCGGCTTTGGCGTGGAGGTACCGTATTACTTCGCGCTAGCGCCGAACTACGATTTCACCTTCCATCCCATGTACCTCGCCAAGCAGGGCGTGTTGTGGCAGGGCGACTGGCGTCATCGTGTGTCGTTCAACGGCATTACCGGTACGTACTCGGTGAAGCTCGCGGGGATTGATCAAGACGCGAGCGATCTGCCCGGTACACCGGCTGATAATGAACGCTTTGACGGCTGGCGCGGTAGCATCCAGACCAAGGGTAAGTTTTCACTCTCGTCCTGGTGGAGTTTTGGCTGGGATGTCACCCTGGAAAGCGATGACTATTTCCGCCGTTTCTACAAACTCGACAACATTTTGCAGACCGATCGCGTCAACAACATTTATATGACGGGGATCAGCGAGCGGAATTACTTCGGGGTCAACCTCTATCACTTCGGTAGCCTGTATTTTAACGACTCCGATCTGAGCAATGGCCGCGTCCACCCGATTGTCGACTACAACTATATCTTCGCCGACCCAGTTTTGGGCGGTGAGCTGGGCTTCAATTTGAATGCTCTGAGCTTTACCCGCAGCTATGGTTCTGGTGTTCCGTACGCAGGTGAAGAGAACTCGATGAGCCGCATCGTCGCCGATGTGAATTGGCGGCGGAAGTTCATCGATCCGATTGGTCAGACGTTCATGCCGTTTGCAAGCGTGCGCGGTGACGTCTATGCGCTGACCAATTACGTCGATCCAATGACCGGCGATCTCATTGATGATGACGTTGTGACTCGTGGCTTGGCGACGGCTGGTTTGCTGTATGCCTACCCGTTCGTCACGAACACCTATTCCGGGTCACACGTCGTCGAACCGGTAGGTCAGATCATTGCTCGCCAGGCGAAGGTGGATCAGCGCGGCCTGCCTAACGAAGACGCACGCAGCCTCGTGTTCGACGATACGAACCTGTTCGAAGTCGATAAGGTCTCGGGTCTTGATCGCGTTGAAACCGGCACGCGCGCCAACGTCGGCCTGCAATATACCTTCCAGTCGAACAGCGGCGGTTATGCGCGGTTCCTCGCGGGCCAGAGTTTCCATCTCGCCGGCGACAATATTTATCGGAACGATGGCGTCGATGCCGACGGCGTTCCGATTTTCTCGCCGATCAATGGTCTTGAGACGCGTTCATCGGATTATGTTCTGGCCGGCTATTTCGCGCCGTCGTCAGTGTTCCGCACCATTGCTCAGACGCGGTTTGACGAGAACGATCTGGATATCCGTCGCGCGGACGTCTTCGCTGAAGTCAACTACGGGCCGCTCCTCGCACAGGCGACCTATACTTACAGTGCATTTTCACCACTCACGGGCATGCGCACGGATGAACAGGATATCTTTGCTCTTGGTGGGCTGAAGTTGACCGACAACTGGAGCATTCTAGCGTCGATGCGCTACGACATCGATGCTGGGGAGCGCATTCAGGACGCGATTGCCTTGCGCTATGCCGACGACTGCTTCGTTCTGACCGCAACTTATACCGAGACGTTCATCGACGACCCGACACGCCAGCTCGAGCAGGACCGCACACTTATGTTGCGTTTCGAACTCAAGCACCTCGGCGAATTCCGCTACAAGACGGACTCTCTCGACTTCTTCTTTGCCGAGAACCAGACGACGCAGCAGTAATTGCGTCGTCCGCCGACCCGCCAAAGCGCGGAGTTTTGGCATCAGCAGGCCATCCCTGCCTTCGCATTGCCATGCGAAGTGTGGATAATGTCGCCCACGAGACCAGCAACCCGATATGCTAGGCGCGAGAATCGGGCTTCGACGTAACAGAGCACATCAAGATGAGGCGAGGTTCCAAACTGCGATATCGACCTTGGATCGGCCGGACCTGGGTAACGCTGGCAATGACGCTGGTGGCGTCCTCCGCCGCGTTCGCGCAAGGTAGCCAAACCCTGCCGGGCCTGATCGTGACTGTCCCGCCGAGTGGGGGAGCACCCGCACAGCCGCAACCGCAGCCACAACCTCAGGCAGCCCCTGCTCCGAGCAAGAGCAGCAAGGCGAAGCCACCGGCTAAGTCCAAAGAGCGATCGGCCGCGCTCAATCCGGCAGGCTCCGGCTCAGGCAGCGGTTCGGCTCAATCGATCGTGGTGCTCGTCAACGACGACCCGGTCACCGCTTACGAAGTGGAACAGCGCTCACGCATGATGGCGATGGGCGCCGACGTTGCAGAGCGCGCGCAGGCGACCTTCCAGAACCTGATCAAGCAGGACAGCACCACGGAACGCCTGAAGGCTATCCTCCAGGAAACGATAAAAGCCAACCAGGGAAAGTCGCGCGAACAGATTCTCGAGATTTTCGAACGCAGGAAGCAGGAGTACGGCCAAGCCTTGCAGCGGCAGGCCATGAACAGCGCGAAGGCGTCCCTGCTGCCGAAATTCCGCAAGGGAGCGATGGAGGAGCTGATCGAGGAGCGGCTGAAGCTTCAGGAAGCGACGCGCATCGGCGTCAGCGTCGAAGAGGATCAAGTCGACAATCTGATCAAAGGCATTGCCGAGCGCAACAAGATGACGCCGGAGCAGTTTGCCCAGCATCTCAAGAGTACGGGTGGCGACATCCAGAGCATGCGCTCACGTTTCAAGGCGATGCTCTCCTGGAACCAAGTGGTGCGTCGGCGTTTCAGCGCCATGGTCTCGGTCAATCAGCGCGAAATCGACCGCATGATCTCGTCATCAAGCGACTCGATGGAAGAAGAAGTCGAGATGACGGTGCATAAGATCACGCTGTCGGTACCGGCCAAGATCAACCAGACGGTGATGGCGAAGCGGCTCGAGGACGCTGAGCGGATCATGCGGGGCTACAAGGGGTGCAGTTCATCTGCCGCGGTAGCCAAGGTCCATGACGCGAAATTCGATAATCTCGGTGTTCGCAAGCCTTCCAGCATTCCCGAGCCGACCCGCAGCCTGCTTCTGAACGCGAAGCCAGGCGAGATGGTGCCGCCCAACATGTCCACCCAGGGCGTGGAGTTGTATGCCTTATGCGAGCGCAAGGTGACGACCGCTGACGAGAAGAAGCGCGATCAGGTTGCCCAGGAACTCCAACAGAAAGAGTTCGACGTTCTCGCGCGACGGCACCTAAGGGATCTACGCCAGGACGCGCATATCGAGTATCGTTGAGGTGTGATCACACCTCTCGATACCCAGCTCCCGCGTCCCCTGCTCGCCCTCACGATGGGCGATCCAGCAGGCATTGGCCTGGAGCTGACGCTCAAGATCTGGCAAGCCCGTGCGGCCGCGCCGAATGACAGCGCCTATGACGTTGTGCTTTACGGCGATCCCGATGAAGTCGCCGCTTGCGCGCAACGCGCGGGTATTGCGAACTCGAGCATCATCGTCGAGAAGCCTGAAGACGCACGCGGTGTTTGGCCAAGCAGGCTTCCCGTGTTGCCGATCCGCCTAACCACTCCTGCCGTGCCGGGAACGCCTGATCCCGCCAATGCTCATGCGGTAATATCCGCGATAGAAGAAGCGACATCCGCCATGATGGCGGGGCAAGCCGACGCCATCGTGACGAACCCGATCGCCAAGCACGTGCTCTATCAGGCTGGCTTCACCCATCCGGGACATACGGAATTTCTCGCCGAGCTGGCATCGCGCTCAACCGGTGGCCGGCCCTGGCGTCCGGTGATGATGCTGGCTTGCGACGAGCTTCGTGTTGTACCCCTGACCATCCATATTCCAATTTCTGATGTTCCGGCCGCGATCTCCGAAGACCTGATTGTCGAGACGGTGCGGATCGTCGCCGCCGGCTTGAAACGGGATTTCGGCATCGCTGGCGCACCGCGCATTGCCGTCGCCGGTCTCAACCCGCATGCCGGCGAGAACGGATCGATCGGCACGGAGGATCAGCGCATCATCGCACCGGCCATAGCAACGCTGCGCTCGGAGGGATTTGCGGTTTCCGGTCCGCACTCGGCCGACACGCTGTTCCATGCTGCCGCGCGCGCAGGATACGATGCCGTCGTGGCGATGTATCACGACCAGGCGCTGATCCCGATCAAGACGCTGGCCTTCGACAGCGGCGTGAATGTTACCCTCGGCTTGCCGTTCGTGCGTACGTCGCCCGACCACGGTACGGCGTTCGATATTGCCGGCACGGGCAAGGCCAATCCGGCATCGCTCGAAGCGGCCTTGAACCTGGCCGCCCGGATGGCCATCAACCGTGCCGCGGCTCCTGCGCCATGATCGATAGCGATACGACTGCGGGGCCAAGCAACGCGTCGCCCGATTCCCTTCCGCCGCTGCGTGAGGTGATCGCGACGCTGGGTCTTTCTGCGAAGAAGAGCCTCGGTCAGAATTTCATTCTCGACCTGAACCTGACGCGGCGCATCGCGCGCGCGGCCGGAGATCTCAGCGGACGGACAGTCGTGGAGATCGGCCCAGGTCCCGGTGGGCTGACGCGTGCCCTGCTGATGGAAGGCGCGGGCCGCGTCGTTGCTGTCGAGCGCGATGATCGTTGCCTTCCGGCTTTGCAACAAATTGCCGAGCGCTATCCCGGGCGCCTCGACGTGCATATGGCCGATGCCCTCGAAACCGATTGGCCGCAGCTGCTCGGGACGCAGTCCAAAGCCGCGATCATCGCCAACCTCCCCTACGGCATCGCCACCCGCCTGCTGATCGGATGGCTCGAAAGCGAGCCTTGGCCGCCTTGGTACGAGCGCATGGTTCTGATGTTCCAGCGCGAGGTCGCGGAGCGCATCGTCGCCCAGCCGGGAACGAAGGCCTATGGCCGGCTCGCTGTCATCTCTCAATGGCGGACACAGCCGCGCATCGCTATGACGCTCAAGCCGGAAGCCTTCACGCCACCGCCCAAGGTCGCCTCGGCCGTTGTTGAATTCCTTCCCCGGTCGGAACCGACACCGCCATGCTCCGTCAAAGTCCTCGGAGAAGTGACAGCTGCCGCGTTCGGGCAGCGCCGCAAGATGCTGCGTGTGAGTCTCAAATCTCTGACGTCTGACGCGGAAGACCTGCTGCGCGAAGCGCGTATTTCACCCGAAGAACGCGCCGAGCGGTTGCACGTGGAGGATTTTGCCAGGCTGGCGCTGCTGGTTCAGGACCGGCGTGCAGGAAAATAGGAGCGCGGTGCGATCACCCCAAGCGCACGTAGGGTTCAGGCACGCCACGTACCGCTTTCCTCAGCTTCCACAACGCACCCGCCATCGGCTGAAGCAGACGCGCCTCAGACGAAAGGTTCTGATGTGCCGACGTAATCAGCAAGCGATCGAAATGCTCGCCGAAGAACGCCGGACACGTCGGTTGACTGACGGGCAGCCCGTAGCTGTCATATAAAGTTGCATCAGCGTTCCACACGTGCACCGCCGACGCGCCCCAAGCGGCGGACCATATCCGGCCATCTGCGTCGACGACGGCGCCGTCGGGCTCACCTTCAATATCCGAATACCGTTTGAAAACCGCGGGCTCGCCGATCGGCAATCCCGTATCGGGATCGGTCGCGACGCGCCAGATCGTCCGGCTGGCTGAATCGGCGAAGTAGGCGACGCGGCCACCGGGGCCAAAGCAGATGGAATTACCGATCGTAATCCGGTCGAACAGCAGCCGCAGTTCGCCGTCACGGAACCACCAGATCGCCCCCTGCTCCGGCTCCGCGCACTTACCCATGCTGCTGATCCAAAGCGCGCCGGAGGGATGCACGCGCCCGTCGTTCGAGCGCAGATGCGGATGATAGGCAAGGAACGGCCGGACTGGGTTGCTGGCGCCCGTATCGAGATTCAACAGCAGGAAGTCTTTCTCCGTCGCAACCAGAACGTGTCGGCGATCAACCAAAGCAGCAACTGACGCCATGGCGCCGAGGCGATGCTCACGCACGTGCCCACCTGCGAACGGCCGCTCGTAGAGCAGTCCGTGCGGGATATCGAACCACAGCACACTGCTGCGATCGGGATGCGCGATAGGACCCTCGCCGAGTTCATGGCAGTTCTCATGCCAGATATCGGCGGTGCTATCGGAATGCTGCGCGGTCTGGTTCATCCCCTGCTCTGGCCCCTATCCGGTGCTGAACCGGTATTCTGTCACCTGTCGGTAAGTTTCCCCTGGCCGGAGGACAACGTTCGTAAAGCCGGGATGGTTCGGAGAATCCGGAAACCTCTGCGGTTCGAGACAAAGTCCGCTGAAGGGGCCGTAGCTCTGGCCGTCCCTTCCAGGCACCGGCACGGAGACGTTGCCACCATCATAAAATTGAACCCCGGGCTCCGTCGACCAGACCTCCAAAGCCAGGTTGGAATCCGGCGCCGTCAGCCGAGCCATTTTCCGAGGTTCCGCGATGGCAGCCATCGATGAAACGAAGGTGTGATCATAGCGGGTTGGAATGTCCGCGCGCACGCGGCGCTCGGTGCGGAAGTCAAAAGCGGTTCCGGCGACGGCCCGGATCTCTCCCGTCGGAATCTGAACCTCATCGACGGGAAGATAATGGTCGGCCAGGATCTCGAGTCGATGGTCGCGCGCGTCTCCGCCGTCCGAGAGATTGAAGTAGCTGTGTCCGGCCAGATTGATGATGGTCGGCGCGTCGGTTGTCGCCGTCAGCTCGATTGAAAGTTGTAACGGCCCGCTTATTCGATACGTACAAGTCGCCTCGACGCGTCCCGGATATCCTTCGTCGCCTGCCTGCGAGACGAGCGTCAGCCGAACGCTGTCACCCGTTAGCTCCTCGATAGCCCACGCCCGGCGGCCAAAGCCAAGCTTGCCGCCGTGCAGATGGTTGCGCCCCTTCTCGTTACGCGTGAGCTGATAGCTGACGCCGTCCAACGAGAACTGGCCATCCCGGATGCGGTTGGCGTAGCGGCCGGCAATTGCCCCCATATGCGGCGAGTACTGGACGTAGTCCTCCAGCGTCCGCAAGCCAAGCGTCACCGATTGCGGCCCTGATGATGTCTCGACCGCGAGTTCCTGAATTGCCCCGCCATACGACAGGACTGACAGCCCAACGCCGCACGCCTTCAGGCGAACGCGCTCCACTGCGGTTCCATCAGCGAGCCGCCCAAACACCTCACGCTGCGGGTTTTCATCCATTCCAGGGCTTGCCTGATGCCTTGCCATACCTGCGGGTAATCGCCGCTGAGATCCTCACCCTACCGTGCCGGAACACCCCCCAGCAACGTGCGTTGCAACTTTAACTTTTGCGGAAGGGAGTTCTCAACCATGTTCGCTCCTACCCTGCTCACCGCGCTCCTGCTGACCGGCTTTGGAATTACCGCCGCGGCAGCACAAACGTCTGGCAGCTACGGCAGTACACCAAGCACCGGCCCCGCATCCGGTTCCTCCGGAACGACGCGCGCCACGACCATCACTCCGGGACTCAGCGCCCGCCCTGGCGAGAGGGGTCTACCTTCAAGCATCGGTCAATCGGGCGAGGCCGGCGGCCGGCCAATGGATCTCACTGGAAGCAGAACGGCTCGTGAGTTGCGCGATCGCAGGCCAGATTCGCTCGACCGAACCAGAGGACAACCCACCGGCTTGCGTGGGCGCAACTTTTCAAACAGCTCGGTTGACCGCTATCCGACGTCACGAATGCTCCCTGTTCGCCCCGGCAGCGCGGAAGAAGGCGAGCGAGAGCGTTTGAAGGGGCCGCCTGGGCTGCCGGATGAAGCCAGCCGCTCTGCCGCCCAGCGCCGGGCTATCGGACGCCGGACGGGCGCGGGCTACACACAGCGAGAATGCGAGCAGATTTACGACTCGGGCACCGGAATGACGCGCCAACAATGGAGCGATAGCTGCCGCCGTGTGGGCCAGCGCAACGAGCGTCTGCAGATACGATAAGGACTAGGGAACAGGTAGAAGGCGATCTGAAATGCAAAAAAAGGGGGCCAATCGCCCCCTTAATCAGCTCGTCTGGCAATAAGGATCAGTAGGTCAGAAGCGGTGCTTCACCGTACCCCTGACGACCAGATCATCGGCAGGATTCGCCGCCGGAGTTTGCGGTTCAACCTGCTGCTTGGGATCGGTCGCGCCGTAAAGCAGCTCAAGACCGAAGTCCATCTTCGGCAGAACGCCCAAACGTCCAAGACCGGGAATCCGCACTTCGGTGCCGCCAGTCGCCCCCGTTGTGGTCTCGGAAAGCGACATGTCTGCACCCAAACCGCCCGATTCCGTCGGGACAGCCTGCTGCGCCGGTTGCCCAGACTGCTTGGCCCCCTGCTGAACGTCGAATGCCATCGCGGCAGTGCTGGCAAGCGCAGCAACCGCGCAAATGGCCAGAATACGAACCCTCTTCATAGTGGACTCCGCAAGGTCCAAATCACGCACGCGTCTGACGGGAAATTGGTCCGTCCCACGCGCCAGCGCAAGCATGAACCAACAGCAATGAAGGAGTTATGTACGTTTGTCCCGCGAGGTGTTGTGAAATGGCAATAAACCGAATTTCGCCGCCCAATTAAGGCCATATCCAGCGGTCTATCGACGCCAGCAGCTGCATTTATACAACACTTCTTCGATCAACAACTTTTGCGTGCATTCAAGGGAACCAATTCGCGCCATCATAGTTAATATGGCGAACAAGCGGGAGACCCACGATTGAAGAGGGAGCGAAAAACAAAGAGCCGCCCACAAGGGGCGGCTCCAGGTAGATAGTGTGTCGATAATCAGAGAGATCAGAAGCGGATGATTGCGCCCGCCTTGATCACGCTGGCATCGCTGCCGGGAACATCAACTAGCTCTTCGTCGGCTCCGACGAAGGTACCGCCATCAAGGCTGTAACGACGATACTGCAGGTAAAGATCCATGGCAGCGGCATCGACCGTCTGCACCAGACCCAGACCCCAGTAGTTGCCGTCCATACGGTCGCCGATACGTCCGCGAACGAGATCGATGGATTCGTTATCGAAGTCCACGTCGCCGTACTCACCGTAGAAGGTGGTCGCGCCAGGTCCGAAGAAGTTGCGCTGAATACCAGCGATCAACCACCAGCCCTGCTGAGACACGAACGCATTGTTCGAGTCAATGTTGCCGTAACCACCCGAGAGAAACAGACCGGTCGGAACGTGCATAGTAGAAGCCGAACCCAACCAGACATCGTTCTCCGTATCAGACGCACCACCGGTACCGTTGTTCAGATCTTCATACCGATAGCCAATACCAGCCGCGATGCGGATGCCATTGAACTCACCAGCATAACGCAGCGCAACTTCCCAATAGTCAGCAGAGTCGTCCGAGCCAACGGTACCCGTCCCGGAGAGTGACGTCGGCGTACCACGTGTTCCGTGGCTGTAGCCCGTGCCGAGCACGAAGCCAGCAACCGTCGGCGAACGATAATAGACGCCCTGGCGGCGAGCGCCGTCATACACGTCACCGAAGGTGTTCTCGAAGGCCTGCCCCAGATAACCGTCCTGGTCGGTACCGAGTTGGGTCAGCAGCGTGTTACCCAGATTGATGCCGAACAGACCGTCCGTCACCTGCGACGTCTGACCGACAGACACGCGACCAAGGCGGGTATCGTCCATATAAAAGTAGCTGTGGCGAATGTTAAATGCGCCGCTGCTGCCCGATGAACTGGTGCCCTTGTTCTCGTTCAGACCAACTTCGATGTTGTAGCCAACCTCGAAATCCGGACGGATCTTCGCAGATCCACGGAAACCGAAGCGGGTGGTGCCGGCCTGGTTGTCATAGACGGACAGCTTGTCAGAACGATAAGCATCGATCTCATCGCTGTCGTGCCACATGATCGCCTTGTTGACCTGACCGTAAACGGTCAGCGACACCTTGCGGTTGCCCTTGCGAGCGGTCGTTGCCTCGAGCTCAGCTACGCGCTCTTCGAGATCAGCGCAGCAGTTGCCACCGAGGTCAGCAGCCATCGCACCCGAAGCCATCAGACCGACGGCTGCAGTAGCGAGGGCGA
>JAEYYQ010000325.1 GCA_023428365.1 Pseudomonadota bacterium
TAGCAGTTTTGCGGCGTCCCAGCCGACGCCAGCCAACACATTAACCGCATCACCACCATTCTCGAGCGACCAGCCGCCGGGGTTGTCGATGAACCGCGCCAGCGACGATTGCATGCCTGAAACACGGCTCGAGAAAAGCCATGCAATAAAGAAGATGCCGAGCAACGATCCGAAAACCGCCGTTTCTTTCGAAAATGGGATATTTCCCTTTTCGATCGCGTCGCGAGTTTTCTTCTCGCTGGCCTCTTCGGTTTTACTGTCTTTATCGGGAGCGTCTTCAGACATGGAAGGTCAACCCTTCTTAAGCTGCCTGATTTTCGTCCGTTGACGGTAGCTCAACCTGTCCCTGCGCCACCAATCTCAGAACCAGATCGACAATCGCCCGCCGGGCTTCGGCGGTATCCTTTGCGGGAGCCTCGCGACCTGGCTGCAGCTCCGCCTCAACCATGCGACGGGCACGAGCACCAAGCACACCCAGCACAACCGCCTGGAAGGACGGATCGGTGCCGTGAAGTGACGTGACCAGCTGATCGACAGGCACCTGATTGAGCACCGTGCCCAGCGACCGCTGCGACAGCAGATACAAATCCTCGAACGTAAACAGCATGCTCCGAAGCATCCGCACGTCGGCTGGACGAACCTCGGCCAGAAGCCGCAAAGCATCATCCGATTGCGACTTGTCGAGACGGTTCAGAATGTCGGCGATCCCCGTATGCGGCCCGACAGCCGACGACGACAGCGCAATCAGATCCTCTTTGAGCGCCAGCTCGAGCGCTTCCAATGCGTCATCCGCGATGCTTTTGATGCTAAGCATCCGCCACAACAGCATGTTGCGGAAGTCTGGCGCCAGCGAACCGAGGATGCGAGCCGACGTCGCCGAATCAATCCGCGAAAGGATGGTGGCCGCCAGCTGCGGATGCTCACCGACGAGATAATCACGCAGCGAATCGTCCTTAAGACGCGAAAATCCGACCCAAACCGGCTCACCTTCGGGAGGAAGAGGAGTCTCACCGCGATCTTCGAGCATCGCCGCGATCTCATCTTCACTCATGAGATCCGACAGCAGCCCCCTGACCTCACTGGCGGTTCCAACGAAGTTGACACCGCCGGAAAATGTTTTGGCGAAATCCTCGACAAGCACGGCCAAGTCGCCGGGAGAAACCGAAGGCAGCTCGTTTGCAACGCTGGCGATTTGACGAATTTCGTCGGGCCCAAAACGCTTCAGCAGGCGCGCAGCTTTCGGCCGGCCAAGCGTCAACAGCAGCACGGCAACCTTCTCCGCACCCGTCAACTTGCCCGCATCCGGCTCGGCCCGAACCTGCGACTTGCTCGTCATGGCACTCGCGATTGACTTCGTCTCCCCTGCGAGACCAACAGACGTTTATGACTTCGGCGCCGTAACGACTTCGGTCAGCGCTATGCCGAATCGCGAGGAGCCTTCCTCCATAACAACAACATCGCCCCGGGCGACAACCCGGCCATTCACAACGACATCCACGGGCTCGCCGACCCTGCGGTCAAGTGGAATGACCGCACCACGTCCCAACTTCGCCAACCCGGACACCGGCATCGTCGCCGAGCCGAGAACAATCTGCACGGAAACAGGAATCCGCATGATCATCTCAAGATTGCGCCCAAGCGGCGAGCCCGCACCAGCGCCATCCGATGACCCAGGAGCCTGGGCAGGACCTAGAGCTTCTGCAAGCTCCTCCTGTGTCGGGGTGAGCTCGGCAGCAAACTCTTGAAGCAATGTATCCTGCTTCGCGGCGGTCGTGCTTTGCGACATATCTTTTTTCCCCCGGGATCTTTCTCGAGCTTCATCGTCTATCGAAGCCAACCGGCCTCACGTCCTCAATTGCCGCCTGCCGCATTAGCCAGACAGGAGGCCGTGCATGAACTCCTGGTCCTGATCGATGAAGTCGTCCACCCTCAGCGTATAGGCTCCGTTCGACTTACCGATCTCACACCACAGCAACGCCTCACCGTTGCATTCCACGCGGATGCGACTGCGCGGCGTGGCATCCAGCTCCAGAACCTGACCGACCTTCAACGCGGAGATATCACCGAGCGTCTGCATCTGCTCATCAAGCACTGCGCGCAGCACGACACGGGTCCGGGTAATCTCGCTTTGGATTTGCCGGCTCCAGCGCGGATCTGACCGCGGGGTCTCCGCGGTTGGCGCGCGCGCCAACGCCGGCCGCAGCGCCGTCAACAAAATGTTTGGAAATGCGACCAGAAAATCGCCACCGTGATCAGCGATGTCGATGCGCAGACGGGCAATCGCGACAGGCGCGGCAGGGCCGCCGAGCAATCCCAGATCGAGCCGCTCCTGATGCTCAACGACGGAAAACGCGCTTTGAGCCAGCGCCGCGAAGCCGGTCTCCAAGGCTTTGCCGATACGCGCAATCAGTGTTCGCCCCACCCGCATTTCCATGCGCGACAGCGGGCGAACCTCATCGAAGGCGGCCTGCGAGCCGTCGCCACCAAGCACCATATCGATGTAGGCATAAACAAGATCGCGCTCTATCCGCACGAGAAGATGCGAATCCCACTCGGCGGCGTACAGCAACTCGACAATGCTTGCGCCCGGTTCCGCATCCAGCAATTGCGAGACCGTGCCGTTTCCGATGGCAATCAGAGATATTTGCGGGACCAGCGCCGAAACTTCCCGCAATTGCTCTGCGCCCGCCTCAGCCGAACGCTCCAAAGCAACGGGAAACATGGGAAGGCGCTCTGAGACCGCCATCTCCCCACCGAGGATCGCGGTGATCGCATCGCGCTGAACTCTTTCCTGAGCGGCTACCGTCATGCCGGACTATGCAGCCTCCTTGCGTACCGCATCGTCAGATCCGGCAGCACCGGTCGACATTGCGGCCTGCTCGACCTCGTCGATCGTCGGCCGCTCATAAGCCGAAATCGTCTTGCGGCCATGCTCCAGCGCGACTTGCGGCATAGCTCCGTTCATGAAAGCCAGCAGCGTCTGCTTGACGATGATGTAGAGCCGCATCTTCTTCTCGCGCACCTGCTTCAGCTTGGCCGCCACCGGCGACACAACAGCATATGAGAAAAAGATACCCGCGAACGTGCCGACCAGCGCGGCACCGATTAGCGCGCCCAACACTTCCGGCGCCTGATCGAGCGCGCCCATCGCCTTGATCACACCCAGCACCGCCGCCACGATCCCGAGCGCAGGCAGCGCCTCCGACACCGTAACCAGCGCTTGTTGCGCCTTCATCGTGTCATGCCGGACCGTCTCGATCTCTTCGTCCATCAGAGATTCGATCTCATGAGGCCGCGCATTGCCCATCAGGATCAGGCGGCAATAATCGCTGATGAATGTCGTCAATGCGGGATTTGCAAGAACCGCAGGATAACGCTGAAACAGCGCAGACTCCGCGGGATTCTCGATGTGCGCCTCAACGTCATTGCGATTCGGCCCACGCAATTCGCGCATCAGCGCGTGCAGCACACCGAGAATATCCAGATATTCACGCGACGTCGGCACCGCATTCTTGAATGCCTCACCGATGCCTTTGCCGCAGTCCTTGATCGTCTTCATCGGATTGGCGACGACGAACGTGCCCAGGGCGGCACCACAGATGATCACATATTCCCATGGCTGCCAGATCACGCCGACATGACCGCCCATGGCCATGAAGCCACCAAGCATACAGGCAAGCGTGATCACAAGGCCGATGACGATAGTCACAAGACAGAACCCCCAGTTTGCACCCCTTAATGATGTGTTAAACGCCCCGAGCCTTGCGCGAGCCTGTTTCGGCGGCCAGCGCACGACTTAAACAGCTTCGGGTAAGGCGGATCCGCCACTGTCCAGCACAGCTGTTCTCGGGAGAAGCGCACGTGCTGACCACTGACCTCAGTTACAGGATGATTACGAAGGACCTCGACCGGTCGATCGCAACGACTGCGAAGCAGCCTATGGTCGCGCGCGAGACTGAGTACTACCTGAAGAACATCGGCAACGTGAAATCGATCGACGATTTTCTCGGCGACAATCGCATTTTCAAGTACGCCATGAAGGCGTTCGGCCTGAGCGACATGGATTATGCCAAGGCCTTCATGCGCAAAGCTCTGACCGAGGGCGTCAGCGACAAAAACAGTTTCGTCAACAAGCTTTCGGACACGCGCTACAAGGAATTTGTCGAGACATTCAATTTCGCAGCGCATGGCGACTCCACCACGGCCTTCGGACGCACGCAGCAAGGCACCGTCGATCGCTACATGCGCCAGACGCTGGAGGAGAACGCTGGAAGCCAGAATGAGGGTGTACGGCTCGCCCTCTACTTCTCACGTAAGGCTGCTGACATCGACAACATCTACGAAATACTCGGCGATCGCGCGTTGGCCAAGGTTGTGCAGACAGCACTTGGCCTTCCGGACGCCGCGATGACAGGAGAAATCGATAAGCTAGCGGCGACGATCTCCAAGCGTGTCAAGCTCGAGGACTTCGAGGACCCGGCGAAAGTCGAGAAGTTCATCCAGCGCTTCACCACACTCTGGGAAATCTCCAATCCAAGCACGCCGCAGATGCCGGCCAGCCTGCTCATCAATCAACCACGGCAGATCGGCCTCGGCATCGATGTCCTGACCAGCCTGCAGAAACTCAAGATCAGAGGCATTTGAATGCAGTCAGGCCTTTACGTTTCGCTGTCAGGCCAGCTTGCGTTGCAGCGGCGGATGGAAACCATCGCCGACAACGTCGCGAACGCGAGCACCGTGGGTTTCCGCGCGGAGCAGGTGCGCTTCGAAACGATGCTCTCGCAAGCTTCGCTTGATCCGGTATCCTTTGTCACTCAGGGGAAAACGCATCTGTCACGCAACAGCGGTGAGCTCGTCCGCACCGACAACCAGCTCGACGTTGCTGTCGAAGGCGATGCCTGGCTCGCCATCGCCACGCCGGGAGGCCAAGTCTACACCCGCGACGGCCGCATGCGAATGACCGAGGACGGAGAGCTGCGCACGCTGAACGGTCATGCCATTCTCGACGTCGGCGGCGCTGCCGTGATGGTCGACCCGAATGCCGGCCCGCCCAATATCGCCCGCGATGGCACCATCACACAGGGGGGCAGGCAGGTCGGTGTGCTGGGCCTGTTCCAGATCGATGAGCGGGCCGCGCTGAGACGTTATGAAAACTCCGGCGTCATCCCGGATCAGGCTGCGACACCCCTGCTTGATTTCACGCGTGCTGGCGTTTCGCAGGGATACGTTGAGCGCGCCAACGTCAATCCAGTGCACGAGATGTCGACGCTGATCATGGTATCGCGCGCCTTCGAAGCGATGTCGAATGCTCTCAGTGAGTCCGATACGACGATGAAAGAAGCCGTCAAAACACTTGGCGCGACCTCGTGAGCATGAATGCTCTGCATGCTTTGGCAGCCGCGCTGACGCCGGCGTCGCCTGATCACGGTCTGCTCCGTGTCGGCGGATCAGTTGCGGAAGCGACACCGACTGTTCTGCGCGTCGAGGGCCTGTCGCGATTTTTGAAGCTTGGGCAGTGCGTCGAATTTGGCGATCGCGGCGAACTTGGCGAAGTCATTCGCATCGACGAGCGTGGCGCGACCGTAAAGCCGTTCACGGAGACATTGAGAGTTGGTCTGGGAACGCGGGTTTGGTCACGCGGTCCGATCATGCTTAGTCCCGACGATTCCTGGCGTGGGCGCATTCTCGATGCGTTCGGCACGCCGATCGACGGATTGGGCAATCTTACCCAAGGCGCGGAAGCCGTGACGCTCGATCGCACACCGCCGGCCGCCATGACACGTCAACGTCTGCAAAAGCCGGCGCGTACGGGAATTCGCGTGATCGATCTTTTCACGCCGCTTTGCTCAGGACAGCGTATCGGCATTTTTGCCGGCTCCGGCCTCGGCAAATCTACGCTGTTGGCGATGCTCGCAAAGGCTGAGGGCTTCGACACCGTCGTGATCGCCCTGGTCGGTGAGCGTGGGCGCGAAGTGCGCGAGTTCATCGAGGACACCATCGGCGCCAGTCGCGAGCGTATGGTCGCCGTCGTCGCAACCGCCGATGAAAGTGCAATGCGCCGCCGCCTCGCGCCACGCACGGCGATGTGCATTGCCGAATATTTCCGTGATCAAGGACGCAGCGTCCTGCTGATCATCGACTCCATCACCCGCTTCGCACATGC
>JAEYYQ010000334.1 GCA_023428365.1 Pseudomonadota bacterium
GGGCGTTACGTCGTCGCCTATAATGGCGAAGTTTATAATCATGCCGACCTCCGCCATCAGCTCGAGCAGGGTGG
Organism: Pseudomonadota bacterium; assembly: GCA_023428365.1. Taxonomy (GTDB): domain Bacteria; phylum Pseudomonadota; class Alphaproteobacteria; order Rhizobiales; family Hyphomicrobiaceae; genus ZC4RG25. Next base: position 75 of record JAEYYQ010000334.1, read on the forward strand.
TCACACGCCGCACTGGCGGGGACATTCCGATACCGAGACGATGGCCGCAGCTTTCGACGCTTGGGGCATCGTTCCGGCTATTCAGCGCATCGTCGGCATGTTCGCTGTCGCGGTCTGGGATCGGCAACGCCGGACCGTGACGCTTATCCGCGATCGGATGGGCGAAAAGCCACTCTACTACGGCTGGCAGGGTGTCGGTGCGGAAAAATCCTTCCTGTTCGGTTCGGAGTTGAAGGCGCTCCGTAGGCATCCCGCATGCGCGCGCGACGTCAATCGCGACGCTGTCGTGCAACTCATGCGGCATGGGCATGTGGGCGAGGGGAACGCGATTTATGCCGGATTGCATAAGGTTCCAGCCGGATGCGTTGTTGAAGTCTCGCTGGAACATCCCGAGCCAGTTGTCTCTCGGTACTGGTCGGCTGTCGATGTCGCCACCCGATCGGTGAAGGAACGATCGGGTAGGCGGTCTCCCGATCAAGTCGTAAATGAGCTGGAGGCGCTACTGACCGACGCCGTCGGGCGTCAGATGATGGCGGATGTTCCGCTCGGTGCGTTCCTGTCGGGTGGTATCGACTCGTCGTTGGTTGTCGCGCTCATGCAGCGGCAGTCGTCGCGGCCGGTTAAAACCTTCAGCATAGGTTTTCATGAACCGCGCTACAATGAGGCCGAATTTTCGAAACGGGTCGCTGCTCACATTGGCACCGAGCATGTCGAGCTGTACGTCGGCGACAAGGAACTGCGCGATATCGTTCCGCGCCTGACCGAAATGTACGACGAGCCGTTCGCGGATGGGTCGCAGATCCCGACCGTTCTGGTCGCGCAACTGGCGCGTTCGGAAGTGACTGTTGCGTTATCCGGTGACGGTGGCGATGAATTGTTCTGCGGCTACGACCGTTACCGGCAGGGCGCTGGATTGATGCGCTATATCCGCGGCGTGCCGCAACCGCTGCGTTCGGCCGCAAGCCGTTTAGCTTGCGCGCTGCCCCGGAGAGTCTGGGATAAGGCGCTGAACCCGTTTCTCGCTGTTGCTTCCGGAAAGGAGCCGAACGGTCAGCGTCTGCATCGTGTCGCGGATTATGCGCGTAGCCGTTCCGCAGAGGAACTGCACCGTAAGCTCGTGTCCCGCTGGCGGTCTCCGGAGGAGGTCGTAATTGGTGGGCGGGAGCCGCCTGGGATTCTGGATAGTGCCAATCTAAACGATACCGGGCTCGGCGATGCGGAGCGGATGATGATGCTCGATCTGCTGACTTACCTTCCGGACGACATTCTCACCAAAGTCGATCGCGCGACCATGTGGAGTTCACTCGAGTCGCGGGCACCGTTTCTCGATCATCGCGTCGTCGAGTTCGCGCTGGGTCTTCCGCTCGATATGAAGTGGCGGGATGGTCAGTCGAAATGGGCGCTGCGGCAGGTTCTCTACCGTCACGTCCCGCGCGAATTGATCGAGCGTCCCAAGATGGGCTTCGAGGTTCCCATCGCGGCATGGCTGCGCGGCCCGCTGCGGCAATGGGCGGAAGACTACCTTGCAGCGGAGCGTTTGCAGCGTGAGGGTTTTTTCCATGCACCGCTGTTGCGCCAGATGTGGGACGAGCACCAGTCAGGAGCCTGCAACTGGGGCCCCGCGCTCTGGAACGTTCTGATGTTCCAATCCTGGCTGGAGAACAGCCGTTCAGGTGATACGCAAGAAGTCATTGACGTGCGGAGCGCCGGATTCGCGAGGCAGGCGTCGTAATCAGCGTGCGCCAATCAACGCGCATTGGATGTGTTTCAACAGATCGTCGACGCGGGCGGTAAAGTGCGTCTGATCGAACCGTTCCGTGCCGCCGTAAGCGTGCCGACCTCGGCTCAATGATGTGATCAACGCATCCGCCAGCTCATCCGGATTGTCGGGATCAATCAGCAAGCCGATCTCACCATTCGCCAAAGCATCGACACTGCCATCGCGATTGCCGCCGATCACCGGAAGGCCTGTCGCAGCAGCCTCCAGAAAGACAATGCCGAAACCCTCGCCGGTACTTGGCATCGCGAACACATCGGCGAGGCGGTAGTATGCGATGAGCGCCTCGTCGGGAACGCGCCCGGCAAATACGACGTGTTCCGAGACTCCTGATTGCTGAGTAAGTTGCTCCAGCCGCGACCGGTCGTCTCCGTCCCCGACGATGAGATACGCCGCATTTGGATGAACGCGCAGGACCGCAGGTAGCGCTGCGATGATCTTGTCGTGCCCCTTATAGCGTTCCTCCGCACTGAGGCGGGAGACGGTGAGGATGATCATCCTACCGTCCAGTCCGTGTTGCTGCATGAGGGGTAGCGGCTTAGGCCCCGGCACGAAACGAGGATGGTAGGTGTTGGGAAGGATCTTGTTGCGGGACGGATCGACGCCCGACCAGTCGAGAAACCGGTCACGAGTGTAACGGCTAACTGACGTTATGAGATCGGCGTGCCGTACGGCCATATAAATCGCGCGACTGGGGCGGACCCAAGCCTCGACGCCGTGAAGCTGCAACCAAAGCGGAGCGCGGCAGAGGCGCGCGACAAGAACGGCAAGCGGCATGTGGTAGAGGTGCCCACAGAAGACGGCATCGTACCGTTGCCGCGAGAGTGCGAGGCGCATAGCGGCCAGGGAGTAGGCGGTCCGTGCCGACACGGGCGCGTGCTGCTGGATTTTCTCGGGCAGCGTCGTGGCGTCAGGTTCGGCGTGACGTGGCAGGCAGACAATGCGGCTCGTTTTCGAAGATGCGGAGAGCGCCGTCAGCAAGTCGCGATTGTACTGAGCTATCCCGCCGTGTCCGCCGAAAGCGTCCGAAACCAGCGCGAGGATTCGCACGTCACAACGGGCGCAGCGATTGCGCCCGACGGCGCAATACGTGCGTTTGATGATGTGGACGGAGTACCGGCACTGCGCAGGGGCTAGGCTGTTTCGGCGAGGACTGTCGGCTTTCCGAGCAGCTTATCGAAGTAGTCGATGGTCTGCTGAAGTCCGTCTCGCAATGCGATCGTCGGGGTCCAGTCCAGATGCTGCTGTGCCACGCTGATGTCGGGTCGGCGCTGCTTCGGATCGTCCTGCGGCAATGGCAGGTACACGATGCGCGACTTCGAGCCGGTCAGTTCAACGGCGAGTTCCGCGAGCTGCTTGATCGTGAACTCACCTGGATTGCCGAGGTTTACCGGCCCCGTGAGATCCTTCGGCGCTGCCATCAGGCGTAGAAACCCTTCGACCAGAACATCGACATAGCAGAATGATCGCGTTTGGGTGCCATCGCCGTAAATGGTGATGGGTTCGCCCTTGAGCGCTTGCACAACGAAGTTCGAAACGACGCGCCCGTCGTTGGGGTGCATGCGCGGACCGTAGGTATTGAAGATCCGCGCCACCTTGATGTCGATGCGGTGCTGGCGGTGATAGTCGAAGAACAGTGTCTCGGCGCACCGTTTGCCTTCGTCATAGCAGGCGCGCGGGCCGATCGGATTGACGTTGCCCCAGTAGTCCTCACTCTGCGGATGGACGGCCGGATCGCCATAGACTTCCGACGTCGAAGCTTGAAAGATGCGGCAGCGCAGCCGCTTGGCCAAGCCAAGCATGTTGATCGCGCCGTAGATGCTGGTCTTCGTCGTCTGCACCGGGTCATGCTGATAATGGATCGGCGATGCCGGGCACGCGAGATTATAGATCTCATCGACCTCGACATAGAGCGGCAGCGTCACGTCGTGCCGTATGAATTCGAAATGCGGATGTCCGAGCAGATGCTCGATGTTCTGTTTCGAGCCGGTGAAGAGATTGTCGACGCAGATGACATTGTGTCCGGCCTGGATCAGCCGATCGCTCAGGTGCGATCCCAGAAAGCCCGCGCCGCCAGTGACCAAAACCGTCTTGTTCTTCCCGGATCGGGCGCTATCCCGCGATGGGGAGAAATGATTTGAGGGTGCGTTCAACTCACGATCTCCAAACTGGTCGGCCAGATTCAGACACAATCTGCCCAGGAATTGCCTAATGCTAGCGGCTGGCTCAAGAAAATGGGTCAGCAGAATAACGTAGCATCGAATTTTTTCTCGGAGGCGGGCAAAAAATCCACTCCCTCCGTTCAGGTACCGTAGAAGCGGCTTGATGAACGTTAGCCGAACAAGCGACGATCTCCCGACAGTGTTTGATTGACCGAGCCGTCCTGTGACGGCCGATGTGACAAGAAGGAATGCTCTTCGATGGCGTGTGTTCGCGCCCGATCAATACTGTTTGTCAGAAGCATGCAAGCCGTTTGAACGAGGATCCGGATATCAAGCGCCAGGGAGGCGTTGCGCACGTACCAGGTGTCCAGGTTTGCCTTCTCGGTGCTCGAGATGATGCGTCCACCATTGATCTGAGCCCACCCGGTCAATCCGGGGCGCACACGCAGGCGGAGCGGATCGCCTTCGGGCTGATCCTCGCTCAGCAGCGGGCGAGGGCCGACCAGCGACATGTCGCCTTTGAGGACATTGAAGAGCTGCGGCAGTTCATCGAGCCGCGACGCACGCAGAAAGCTGCCGATGGAGGAGATCCGCCGGGCCTCCGGAATGCGCCGACCATCGGGTGCGAACGCAGGGCGCATGGTGCGAAATTTGTAGATCACAATCGGGCGGCCGTCGCGCCCAGGGCGTGCCTGACGAAAGATCAACGGCAAACCAACATCGATGGCGACGAGCAGTGCGGTCAGCAGAATGAACGGTGAAAGCAACAGCGCGCCGACGGCTGCGAATGCGATGTCTAGTGCGCGTTTGGAGATCAGATAGCGGGACGACGCATCGCGCATTACGGGTATCACACGCTCACAAGGAACGCGGAGTCAGGACGCGTCAAACAACACTGGAAAGTCATGCCCCCGCTGACGGTTTATGACTAACATGGTTTACAGCGGTGTCAACGGATTGCGCAGTGTTGAGCATTTCTGGTTCGTGCGAGGTGGTATGCACCGAGCGCTCTGCGCTGTTGTGATCGGTACGTGGCGAACGACATCGCCTCCTGGGGCCTTCACAAATGCGCGCTGAGCGTGTGCTTCCTAGGTCGAGAGACTCACGGTGCAAAGCTTTGTGGTGCCAAAAAACAACAAGTCCAGCGCAATTACTCTGCTGTCGGAACGAATTTCAAGTGGCCGTGTTCTATCGCTGTCTTCCGGTCGCGCCCCCCAATCGATCGGTGGTTCAAGGGGTGTCTCCTCGGCAAAGCCGGCGGGGCATCCCTTTTTGTTTACGCGGCTCACTTGTGGTTAAGCCGGTGACGAAAGCGGTGTGCCAGTGCAGCATTTGTGGCCAAATTATCACGAATGCAACTTATGATTGAGGTGCATCGTCCGCCTAGGAACTAATTCGAGGTGGGTACGTTTCGTCGCTGGCCACTGGTCATTGCCCCCTAACCTCGATCGGTGGTTTGAGGGTGCCTCTAGGTCTCCCCCCGACGAGGCACCCTTTTCTCGTTTTCTGACGATCGCCGGGGCCGCTTGCACACGGGCCTATAGACTGTCAGCGCGCCCGGGCTGCTGCGAGCTTCTCGTTCGCGAGTTCGAGCCGATCGCTGAGTTCGCGGATGATGGCCATCGACAGCTGAGGGACCTGCTGGACGATGTGCAGGAAGGTCATCTTGTCGATCCGCAGCGCCTGCACGTCGCTGTGTGCGACGATCCGAGCTGTCCGCGGCTTGTCGCACAGCACGCCCATTTCACCGATCAGTTCGGTTACACCCAGGCGGGCGAGGAGAACGTTGGCGGCGTTTGTCACTCTGATAACGTCGACCTCGCCTTCCAGGATAATGTAGACCGCGTCCGATACGGCATCCTGATCGAAGAGAACCTCGTCCTTCTTGTAGGTGATGCGCTGACCGGCGAACGCCATCAGCTTGAGCTTGCTGATTTCCATGTCCCGAAACATCGGGATTTGCTGAAGCGTCCTGATCTCGTCTTCTATCGACACAACGTCACTCTCATCCTTGATTGGCTTGGCAGGCTGCGACCCCAGCCAACTTTGATCTCATGATACCAGTTCTTCGTGACCTGTTTTGTTTTCTACGCGCAGGCGCGGACCATCAAATAGGATGATGCAATCGAAGCCCGTCGTTCCAATGCCGTCGGGAATGCTGACAATGAGCGTTCTGCCGGCCATTTCGCGGCGAAGGTTCGCCAGAACCGGCTCGATATCGGCGCGATCATACGCCGAGAGCGCGCCGTCGACGACCATGACATCGGGCCGTTTGATCAAACATCGGGCGATGTCGATGGCGGTGCGCTGACGCAGATCAAGGTTCTTTCCGCCGGGGCCGACGTCGAAATCGAGGCCGATCAGATGCACTACATGATCCAGGCGGCAATGGGTGAGCACCTCCCGCATGATGGTGGAGATCTTGCGGTCTGCGTCGGGCAGGTCGAAGGCGAGGCGGCCGAACAGGACGTTGTCGCGGATCGTGGCCGACATCATGAACTGGTCAGGCTCATAAAAGTCGATTGCCCCGCCCTTGCCGAACTGGCTGCGCATTTGCGTGCGCGCCTGGACGATCCGTTGCCGTAGATCGTCATTGAGAAGGCGGAACCGATGCCGGGGCTCGATATAGCCTAGGGCATAGCTGACCAGCATCGCTTGGCCTTGCGGGTTCAGCGACGTGGTTTCTGCGCCAGGGGGAAGACCCATCAGCATTTGCTTGGATGCTGCCATGGCATCGGCGCCAATGAACGAATATCGCTCGAAAAGCGGATCGCCAGGCGCGACGCCGTCAAACATCTCGATCGTCGTCTCGGCAATCATCCGGCCGATGCCCAGCAATGGATTCAATAGGCCGGTTTGCGACAGCACGGCCATGAACTCCGGATTGGCCGCCAGTTTTGCGCCATCGAGCATCCCGTCGGCCGGGATGCCGAACAGGAGGTTCTCACCGATGGTGGCGTTGGCATTGTAGCGGGTCGGATCGAATGGCTCGACATAGCGTTCCATCTCGCTGGATCGCAGTCGTTCCGCCATGGTGCGCCGGGCGACGAGAAACCGCTCGCGCACGTCGTCGCCGCAGTCCGGACTAAGCCTACCGAGAAGACCCAGCCGATAGATGTCGTTATCCAGCCCAACGGCGGAGAGAACTTCGAGCAGGCGCCCCGCCAGTTCATCAGGGCTGGATAGGCCGGCGGCCCCGTAATCGATCCAGTCATCACCCGGGGCAATGATCAGATTGCCACTGAGCATGGCTTCTTCGAACAGGCTGCGTTCTTCCTTGCTGCGGATTGCTGCTGGATCGCGTGTCGGAATGGCTCGGTGGAGCGAGAGGATAACGTTGTCGCGGATCGATCCCTGGAAGAGGCTCGGATCATTGCTGGTGAAGGCGACCAGGCGGGTGGCCGCCGCGGTCGAAATATCGGTCAGTTTACTGCCGCCAATCCGGATGGCGCCTTTGTACTCGGAGATCTGGCGGCCAAGGGCGCGGGCAAAGGCGCTGCGACCGCTGCCGGGTGGACCCACCAGGGCGACGTGGGCCGGGCGTTCGATGAGGAGGGTCGCCGTATCCAGCAGCGTGGTGCCGAGCCGGTCGGTGATCTGTAGGCCCTCGATGCTGATGGGGCCTTTCGTGAGACTTTCGTGATCATCGGCGTTCCCGTCGCGCAGCAACCGGTCATCGCCCAGCTGAGCGATGATCTGCTGATACTTCACGTTGACGTCCATCCGCTGCTGATCCCAGTCGATCAGTTCCTTGATCGGCGGCGGAAGGTCGCGATAGGCGGCGATGACGGCAACCAGCTGGCCGAGGTCGAGGCTTCCGGTCAACGCAAAATACCCGCCGACCGAGAAGAACAGAAACGGCGTGAACTGCGAAAGCAGGTTGTTCAGGAATTTGACTGCGAACTTCCGTTTGAACAGGTTGGCGCGGATGTCGAACAGCCGGCTCAGCCGTGTGCCGATTTCAGCCTGCGTGTAGGGGATGGTACCATGTGTCATGATCGCGGGAGCCCCCTCGACCAATTCACCGATCCGCCCCGCCAGTTTGCGTGAGTTGATCTGCCGCTCGCGCCCCAGCCGGATCTGCTCGCGCCGCAGAATGGGAATGACGATGGCTTGAAGCAGGACGATGACGAACGCCAGAAGGCCGAGCCAGATGCTTTGGACCATGATGAAGATCATGGCTGTCAGCGCTTGCGTGCCCAGAAACGCCGGTTGGATGAAGGCATCTCCGATGAAGCCGCCGATGGGCTCCACCTCATCCTTCACCATGCTGGCGACTTCGGCCGGCTTGATCGCGCGGATCTCCTCGGGACGGAAACGGAGAAACTGGCCAACGAGGTCATAGCGCAGCCGCCGGAGCATCCGCTCGCCAAGGATGCCTTTGCTCAGGTTGATGGCATACTTGAAGCCGCCGTTAATCAAGACCAGCAGCAGATAGATCGCGCTCAGCGCGAAGAGAAACTGCATCTGGTTGAGCTGAATGCCGCCCACCAGCCAATCCGGGAGCCAGCTCCAGACGGCGGTCGCCGGTACTGTGTCCTGTCCCCCACGGAAGGCGTGTGCCTGCAGCGCGTCGTTGACAATGCGCTTTGGAATTTCGAGGGATATCCAGTAGAAGGGGAGAGAAAGCAGAATAAGCAGCAGGATGGCGATCTGATCCCGCCGGCTGTGCTTCCAGACGAAGCGAAAAATATTCTGCTCCAAGCCTGCCCTCCGCCGTAAGCCGGGCCTTCCGCTGCCGAGCAATCGGGACAAGCTGCGCGAAAAACCTGTCATCGACAAGTGACATGAGACATACGGCGCAGGCGTAAGGCAGGGATTGCTCATGTTGGGCTATAGCCAAACGCTGCGCACTGCAATAGAACACGGCCCCGTCATGCCAAAACGAACAGATATCAAGTCGATCCTCATTGTTGGTGCGGGACCGATCGTCATCGGTCAGGCGTGCGAGTTCGATTATTCGGGCACGCAGGCCTGTAAAGCGCTCAAGGCTGAGGGCTATCGCATCATCCTGGTGAATTCGAATCCGGCCACGATCATGACCGATCCTGAGCTGGCTGATGCAACCTATATCGAGCCGATCACCCCGGAGATCGTCGCCAAGATCATAGCGGCCGAGCGGCCGGATGCCTTGTTGCCGACGATGGGCGGTCAGACCGCGCTGAACACCTCTCTCGCGCTGCACAAGCAGGGCGTTCTGCAATCCTACGGCGTTGAAATGATTGGCGCCCGGGCCGAGGCCATCGACAAGGCGGAAGATCGCCAGTTGTTCCGCGAGGCGATGAAGCGGATCGGCCTGGAAACCCCGCGCTCGATGCTGGCGCACAATATGTCCGAGGCCCTGGCGGCCCTGGAATTCGTTCGTCTACCGGCCATCATCCGTCCGTCATTCACGCTCGGCGGCACCGGCGGCGGTGTGGCCTACAATAAGGAAGAGTTCGTCGAGATCATCGAGCGCGGGCTCGATGCGTCTCCGACCGGCCAAGTTCTGGTCGAGGAAAGCGTCCTCGGCTGGAAAGAGTTCGAGATGGAGGTGGTCCGCGACAAAGCGGATAACTGCATCATCATCTGCTCGATCGAGAACGTCGATCCAATGGGCGTCCACACTGGTGATTCGATCACGGTGGCCCCGGCGCTGACGCTGACCGACAAAGAATACCAGATCATGCGCGACGCCTCGCTGGCCGTGCTGCGCGAGATCGGCGTCGAGACCGGCGGCTCAAACGTGCAGTTCGCGGTCAATCCGGCCGATGGCCGTCTCGTGGTCATCGAAATGAATCCGCGCGTGTCGCGGTCATCCGCTCTGGCCTCGAAGGCGACCGGATTCCCGATTGCCAAGGTCGCGGCCAAGCTGGCGGTTGGTTACACGCTCGATGAGCTGGAAAACGACATCACCGGTGGCGCGAGGCCCGCGGCCTTCGAGCCGACGATCGATTATGTCGTCACCAAGATCCCGCGTTTTGCCTTCGAGAAATTCCCGGGGGCCGATCCGACGCTGACCACGTCGATGAAGTCGGTCGGCGAAGTCATGGCCATCGGCCGGACGTTCGCGGAAAGCCTGCAGAAGGCGCTGCGGTCGATGGAAACCGGGCTTACCG
>JAEYYQ010000360.1 GCA_023428365.1 Pseudomonadota bacterium
CTCCCAATGCCTCGTAGGCATGTACGAGCCGCGCAACGTTCTTTGCATCGCCATAGCCATCATCGGCGTCGGCGATGAAAGGCAGGCTGGTGGCTGACGCGAGGTCGCGCATACCGTCCAACATGTCCGACAGGCCGATAAGGCCAATGTCCGGCAGAGCATAGCGCGCTGCCAGCAGGGCCGAACCGCCGATTGCAAAAGCCTTGAAGCCGGCCTGTTCGATCAGCCGAGCGGAAAGCGCATCGTGTGCGAGAGGTGTGATGAGTGGCCGCTCCTGGGCCAGGGCGTCGCGAAAGCTTGGGCGACGCGTCATTGAGTTTCTCCCTGCGTTTCAACAGCGCGATAAAGCCAGGGCTGGTTCGCGCGGGAGGCATCATGAAATCTGCCGATCTCTGCGGCGTGCTCCAGCGTCATAGCAATTTCATCGGCACCGGTTCGCAAGGCACGCTTGCGGGATGCCGCGACAGCAAACGCCCAAACCGCGCCCTCGGGCCCCGTGATAGTTTCGCGATCAAGGTCGATGGCAAACACGGGCGATGGTGTCCCGCATTGAATGAGAGCGTTCACCGCCGACAGACAATCCTCCTCGATCCGCGCCGCAAGTATGCCGTTGCGAAACGCGTTCTCGTGGAAAATGTCAGCGAAACTCGGTGCGAAGACAGCCCTGATGCCGAAGTCCCGCAACGCCCAGGCCGCGGCCTCGCGCGAGCTGCCGCAACCGAAGTTCCGGCCGGCGAACAGGATTTGAGATTTGCGGAACGGTTCCCGGTTGAGAATGAAATCGAGCTCGTTGCCATTGCCATCGAACCGCAGTGCGCCGAACAGACCTTTGGCCAGATTTCCGCCGGCCGTACGCAGCCACGGTGATGGAATGATCGCATCGGTGTTGATGTTCTCGATCGGCAATGCAGCCGCGATACCTGAGAAATCAGTGAAAGGTTGCTTCATGCCTGCAGCACCTTGCGGACGTCGGTGATTTTCCCGGCAATTGCGCCGGCGGCGACCATCGCAGGACTGGCCAGGTGTGTGCGGCTTCCCGGGCCCTGACGGTTCTCGAAGTTGCGATTGGACGTCGCCAGACAGCGCTGGCCCGGAGCAACGATATCCTCGTTGATGCTGACGCACATCGAGCAACCCGCTTCGCGCCACTCAAAGCCGGCATCGCGGAAGATGCGGTCAATTCCGCGCTGTTCGGCGGCGCGTTTGACAGACATCGAACCGGGGACAACAAGCGCACGGACATTCGGCGCAACACGATGCCCCTTCACCACGTCCGCAGCCACTTCAAGATCAGACAGACGGGAATTGGTGCAAGACCCGATAAATGCGATGTCGATCGGCAAGCCTTCGATGCTCATGCCGGGCTGCAGTCCCATGTAAGCCAGCGCCTTCGCCGCGCGGTTGCGACGGCCTGTATCGCTAAGGCTCCCCGGATCAGGCAGCCGCGCGTCAACGCCAATCACCTCTTCCTGCGTCGTGCCCCACGTGACTTGTGGCGCAATGCCCTCGCAATCGACGACGACGTCCTTGTCGAAAGCGGCACCATCATCTGTTTGCAGCGTGCGCCAATAGGCGATGGCCCGGTCGAGATCCGTACCTTGAGGTGAGTATTCTCGTCCCGAGACGTAGGCGAAGGTGCTCTCATCGGGCGCGATGAGACCGAGCCGCGCTCCGAGTTCGATCGACATGTTGCAAATGGTCAGCCGAGCCTCGAGTGGAAGCGCACGGATAGCCGGCCCCGCGTATTCCACCGCATGACCCTGCCCTGGCGAAATGCCGAGCTGGCCGATCGCCCGCAAGATCAGATCTTTGGCGCTGATACCGCGAGATAGCCTGCCTTCGAAGACAATCCGCATCGCTTTCGGGCGCGGCATCGCCAGTGTCTGTGTTGCGAGAATGTGCTCGACTTCGCTCGTGCCGACACCGATGCCGATGGCGCCGATTCCGCCGACCGTCGACGTATGGCTGTCACCGCACGCGACCACGGTGCCTGGTAGCGCGAAACCCAATTCCGGACCGATCACGTGAACGATGCCTTGCCGTGGATCTCCAAGCCCGAAATGGCGAACCTTCTGCGAGAACGCGTTTTTGCGCATCAGCTCCAGAAGCTCCCGGCCGTCGGGATTGGTCGCTTCCGTCCGGCCCGGCGCGGTGGATAAAATGTGATCCTGCGTAGCGATCGTCAGCTCGGGATACCGAACCCCGAGCTTGCGCTGCCTCAATCCCTCGAAAGCACGGGCGCTCGTCGTTTCCTGCAGGACATGCCGATCGACGAAGATGAGGTCGCGTCCGTCATCGAGAGGCTTGACGACGTGAGAGTCCCATATCTTCCGGAAGATGCTGCGTGGCTCCGCGGCTGGTGAGGGAGGCATGGCTAGCGCTCTTCGAATTTGAATGTCTCATAGGATGAAGCGCTCGCCCCGCATAGGATTACGAGCGCCCAGTTTCCTCCGCCCGATGCCTCTTGCCGGACATACGGACGACAGCCCAATGGGTCTGTTGAGAAAAGATCCACCCGGGGACCTGAGAGCGCCAGCCACAATTGCTCATTCCGGATTGAGGAAAACTCACCCGGCTGCACAGGCCACGGCACTGCTGGCTGCGCGCTTAACAGTCAAACAAACAGATCAGGACAGGTACTGGCGCGTCTTACGGCCTTCGCCGGAGATCCAATTGTGGAAGGCGCGAATCCGGGCATTCGGCCGGTCGCGCGGGTAGATCAGATAGTAACCGCGAGCACTATTGAATGGGATGTCAACAGGGACACAGAGGCGTCCGCATTCCAGCTCATCACTGACAAAGGCCCGCTGCGCGACGGCTATACCCAACCCTGTGAGCGCGCCCTCATAGGTGAGACTTGAATTATCGAACATGATCTCGCGATCAATGCGCAAATCCTTGACGCCCGATGCTTCGAACCAGAGCTGCCAGTCATTCGGACGTACAAGCGAATGTAGCAGAACATGACCACTGAGATCGCGAGGCTTTGCCTTGGAATGCTGTCGCGCGATGCTCGGATTGCAGATGGGAACCAACACCTCGGGAAACAGCAGCTCATACGTGCACGCCTCCGGTGGCTCTTGTCCGTACCAGATTGCGACGTCGACATCCTCCAATCTGAAATCGACCGGTTCGTGTGACGTCATCACCTGCACGGCTATTTCCGGATGCATCGCATGAAAACGTGCGAGACGAGGAACGAGCCAGCGCGTCGCACACGTCGGCGGTAATTTGACCTTCAGGACATGACGTGGTGCGCGACGGCTGACAGTCGCAGTCGCGGACGCGATATGGCCAAGCGCCTCTGAAATCTCACGCCCATAGGCGTGCCCAGCATCTGTTAGAGAAACCTTGCCGTTCTGGCGCGCGAACAGCTTTCTGCCAACGAAGAATTCCAGATTGCCGATCTGGCGGCTCACGGCACCCGGCGTCACGAACAGTTCCTCAGCAGCCTTC
>JAEYYQ010000021.1 GCA_023428365.1 Pseudomonadota bacterium
CGCGAAGACGTCGTCTGGCAGCGCCCGTTCTGCCGCATCGTCCATTTTGCACGCGATTTGCCGGCCGAACGGCGGGCGCGCGATCCCCGTATCCTGCTGGTTGCGCCGATTTCCGGCCATTTCGCAACGTTGCTGCGCGGGACTGTCGAGACGCTCCTGCCGAACCACGAGGTCTACATCACCGACTGGCAAGATGCACGCGAGGTTCCGCTGACCGCGGGCAAGTTCGATCTCGACGACTACGTCGACTACATGATGGGCATGTTCCGTCACTTCGGCGGCGATGTGCACGTGTTTGCCGTGTGCCAGCCGTCAGTGCCGGTTCTCGCGGCGGTCGCGCTGATGGAAGAGGATAACGATCCTTGCGTGCCGCTCAGCATGGTTCTCGCAGGCGGTCCAATCGACACACGCATCAATCAGACGGCCGTGAACACACTCGCCGCGCAGCGCGGCACCGACTGGTTTCGTCGCAACGTCATTACTCACGTTCCGTGGCCGAAGATCGGTTACGGACGCAACGTGTACCCCGGCTTTCTACAGCTCACGGGGTTCATGACCATGAACCTCGACAGGCATGTCAACGCGCACAAGGACATGTTCTATCATCTGGTGCGCGGCGACGGCGATTCAGCCGAGAAACACCGCGACTTCTATGACGAATATCTCGCGGTGATGGACTTGACCGCCGAGTTTTTCCTGCAAACCGTCGATACAGTGTTCGTCAAGCATGCGCTCCCGAAGGGCGAAATGGTACACAACGGCCGGCGTGTGGATGCGTCCGCGATCCGCCGCGTGTCGCTGATGACGATCGAAGGCGAGAAGGACGACATCACCGGCGTCGGTCAATGCGCCGCCGCACAGGATCTGTGCACCAACATCCCGGATCACTGCCGGATGCATTTTGAATGTCCCGGCGTTGGACACTACGGAATTTTCAACGGTTCACGCTTCAGAACCGACATCGCACCGCGCATCGCACGCTTCGTCCGCAAGCACGATCCGCGCACGCAGGGACTGAGCGAACTTGCGCAGATGGACTTCGGCGTTGCCGCGGCACGCGCCAACGGTCAGCACGAATTTGCAGCAAATGCCTTCTGTTTTTCGCCTGCAAACGACAGCGAACCGGATCGCATGACGATGAAGCTGAAGGCTGAGGGGCTCGGTCAGCTCCAGCAAAATTCCGTCAGCTCACGTCCTACTATCGAGCCGATGGCCGCGCCGTATCGCCTCATGACCTTGGCAGCGAGCCTTTTTATAGACACTGTCTTCCGGCTGCACCCCGTCACCGGCTTTGGCGTCTTTCAACAGCGTTCCTCGAAGTCGTAGTGTGTATTGTGAAGCGCGCCCGCCACACTGCGGCAGCGCGCTGAACGGTATCTTCATTTCGCGTTGGCGGTGTGCACGTTTGGCTTGTTACAGCGAGCTATGATGAGAAGCACCGAGGACTACGAATGAGGAAGGCGCGCTCTGTCCGCCGACAGACGTCGCGGCACATCCGGATGCAGGGCATTCCTGCGCCTGTCGAAGTGCGACATCACCCGGCAGCGCAACGCATGACATTGCGCGTCAGCCGCACGCGTCATGCTGTGATCGTGACGCTCCCGATGCAGTGCGATCTCGAGCAGGCCGGCCAGTTCGTGTCGCGCCACATCGACTGGGTGAACGCGAGGCTCGGCAGCCTGCCGGAGCCGGTTCCGTTCTCCGACGGTGCAACGATCCCGCTGCGCGGCATCCCGCACACCGTATCCTTCGTCGGACGCGTGCGTGGCGGACGTGTGGTTGCGCTGGAGGAAACCCAAGCCGGGCGCAAGTTGCTGGTGTCAGGGGATATCGAGCACGCACCACGGCGCTTGCAAGACTGGCTCATGAACCAGGCGCGCAGCGACCTCGACGACAGGGTGCAGTTTCATGCGGCCCGCCTCGGCGTGAAGCCGCGCAGCATCACCATCCGTGATCAGGTCAGCCGCTGGGGCTCCTGCTCGACTACAGGCATGCTGTCGTTTTCCTGGCGGCTCATTCTCGCGCCACCGCTGATCCTCGACTACGTCGCAGCCCACGAGGTCGCGCATCTGGCGGAGATGAACCACAGTTCGCGCTTCTGGGCCCTGGTGCGCAAGACGATGCCGCGCATGGATGAGGCCGAGCGCTGGCTGAAGATCTACGGCATGGATCTGCACCGGTTCGGCAACAGCGCCTGAACCGATCCTGGCTCACACCGGCTCAGTAAAGGGGGCGATGAAGATCGCGCCCAGGATCGCAAGCACCACCCGCGTGACGATCACGAAGCCCATGAAGACGAGCTGGCGCTCTTCGATCAAGAACCAGATGAAGTTGTTGTAGGTCGGGTCGATTCCGAGGCTGGTCAGCCAGGTTTTCACGCCGCTGGCGGCCAGAAACAGGTTCTGCATCGTCTCGGGCGAGAGATACCAGACCACGCCCATCGCCAATGCGCCAAGGACCAGCGACACGAAGATATTCGTCGTCGCCAAAAACACCCTGAGCATGATCACCCCCGTTACCCTCCGGCTCTGGCTCCGCGCGTCGCGCCCGGATCGACCTCGAACATATTGGACCCGCGCGATGAGAACCTTGACCCGAGCCGCAGCCGTGTCAACCGATGTTGGCTAGTTGAGAGCAGGACGCGTTTCTCCGCCCTGTGCGTCACCGAGTGCGATGAGTTCCTTGACCCGACGCCATTCATCCGCTTCGCCGAGATCGGCCGTATGCAGCATCTCCTGCAATTCGAGCAGCCAGTCGAGAAGAGCCTGCTCATCATCCGGCAGCTCTGTGACTGCGGATTGCTGCAAGCTCGCGATCAGCTGGGTCAGGACGCCCGAGCCTGGGCAGAGCATCAAGGTACGGACCCGGCTTTTGACCTCAGTCTCAATCTCATTGACCAGATCGTGCGCATAATGCTCCCGCAGGTCGCGGGCTGATTGCTCAATCGCATTCAACAGCCCCGACTGCGCCAGCTTGAGATACGAATCCAGGTCGTGATTGTGCATCGCCTGAAGGAACAGCGCCTGTCCGGCCTCTGCAGCCGCGCGCGCTACAGGCTCGGCGGTCACTCGGCGATAGGTTTCGACGTCCAGGTTGATGGCATCGAGCAAATCCCCCAGCACAACATCGCGCAGACGCATTTCGGACGGTTCATCTTGTCCCCGAGGATCATTCGCGATGCGCGTCAGTCCAACCATGCGAGACGTGACCTGCATCGGCTGCGCATTGAGCATCCCTCCGTGCGAAGGCCCCGAAAGCTGCGGCTGCATCGCCGTCGACGTCAGCATCCGGCCGCGAATGCGCGCCAGCACGCGATAGAAATCGCCGTGAATGAAGTAATGCCGGCCCTCGCTATCAGCACGTTGAACGCGCTGGTAGGTAGCCCCCGCGTTGAGCGCGCTGCGAACCGTGCGCAGATGCTCTTGAGGAACCTCGCCCATCTTCACTTCCGCCATGAAGCCGGCTTCCTCACGGATCGGATTCATGTGGCTGAGCACGATGTCGGCGTTCGCCCCGATCTCCGGCAGCAGCGCCACCAGGAGCGTGCGCTCCATATCGGCAATCGTGGCGTACTGTTTGTTGGCCTCGAATTCCCGCTTCGACACCATCGATAGGTACTCGAACAGCTCCGAGCGCACCTCATAGCGGTACTCGCCCTGCACAGGCTGCCGAACCGCACCGATGGTCGCTGCGGCGTTCATCACCCGGCGTACGTCCGCGGCGTGCGGATCGTCGTCGTGGAAGATGATTTCCGCCGTAAAACCATCGACCGGCGTGATCGGACGCATTGCGCCCAGCACAAACCGCGCCGTCTCCAGCTTGTGCGGCATCAACGCGGTATCGATGATCGCTTCGAGCTGATGAGCTGTACGCCCCTTGCTGCTCGGCACATCCGATAGCGGCGAGCGCACTGCGTTGGCGCCGAACAGACCGGCCATGAAGATCAATGAGTCGAGACCGATAGCGATGGCCAGCGACAGGTAGGCCAGCCGGTTTTCGTCCTGGAACGCGTTGACGTTGACGACGAAGCGATGCGCTTTGTCATCCCGATTGAGTTCCAGACGGTTGATCTTGGCGCGCAGGTCGTCCGTGTCCCGGCTCGGCAGACCGCTGTCGGCCAGACATTTGCGGGCGAAACCGAACAGCGCATCAGCCGTCTGATACTGATTGAGACGATTGCCACCGGCACATTCGGCCTCGAACGTCTTCAAGCCGTTATTCAGCCCAAAAACGACCGCTGCGGCTTCACTCGCCTGCTTCGGGTCGCAATCGATGCTGCGCGCGCGGCTCTGCGTCGCCGGCGTGCTGGCCATCGCACCCACAAGCTGGGTGCAAAGCTGCTGTACGCCAGCGAGCCGTTCCGCGGTCGGCTCCTGCCGGAAGTCTGCCCGCGCGCGCTCGAAGGTTGGAACCATCCGGCTCGGATCGATGCGGGGACCATCGCTGACAGTGGAAGCATCACTCGCGAGCTGGATGCGCTGCTGCGCCGTGTCCGCCTCGCCCTTCAGCTTCGCCAGATCACCGTCGATGTTGGTGAGCTCACGCTCGATCTGAGCAATACGCCCCTCGACGCCACTCAGCCGCTTCTGCGCGTCGTTGGTCCGCTCTTCTTTGATTTTATACTCGTCGCGCAGACGGCCAAGTTCACTCATCCGCTCGCGATACATCGGCCCTCGGCCCGCCTTGCCGGAGCCTTCGACACCGCGATCCTCCGCCATGGCTTCGACGCGCTTGGCATCAACCTCGCGCGCTTTGGCATCGAGTTCCGTTTTGTGCTGGGCGTACTCTGCAGCCAGACCCGGCCGGTCGGACTTGATCCGCGCCAGTTCTTCGATCAGCGACGTCTTCTTGCTCTGGAGCGCGACTTGGCTGCTTTGCGCCGTGGTCATGCGCTCCTGCTGCGTCGCAATTCCACGCCGCCGTTCCTCCATCTGCTGCAGGAAGTAGCGCTCGATCTCGCTTGAAGCGTCCGAGGCATGACGGGCGAGCAGGGTGAGCTGGCTGTCGTAGGCTTTCCAACCCTCGCTCGCAAACAGGGCCTCCGCCTCGCCCAGCCGCCGCGTGGTGATGGTCGCGCCAATGTCCGACATCACGCCGGAGACTTGGTTCTGCGCCCGCAGCTCGGCGGCGCGCTTCCGTTCCTCGAACGGGAAGATCGAGGTGAAGAAGCTGTCGAATGAGAAGAAGACCGATGTGCCGATGCACGCGACCAGCATCACCCACAGAACGGCATTCCGTGCGATCACGCGCGCGCCCTGCACATAGGGCACGGCGATTTCGCCACCTCGGCTGAAACTAAAAGCCGCCGCCCCCAGCGCCAGCAGGACGAGAGCGAAGTACACGGCGATGGTCTGGAACTTGTCCCAGTCGAACCCAAAATCAGCGGTCCGCGTCCAGCTCACTGCACCGAACTGATGCAGCAGCCAATAAAATACCGTGCCCACGATCGCGAGCCCCAGCACCATGCCGATGGCGCTGTCAGCCGCCCTCCAGCGCAGTCGCCGGCCTTCGGGCCGCTGGTTCATGCCTGTGGCGAAGCTTTCACCGATCAGCCAAGATACGATCAACAGCACGCCCTGGATTCCAAATGTAATCAGC
>JAEYYQ010000380.1 GCA_023428365.1 Pseudomonadota bacterium
GGAGCACTACGCGGTGGCCCGTCGCGTGCAGGAGATTCTGCAGCGCTACAAGTCTCTGCAGGACATCATCGCCATTCTCGGCATGGACGAACTGTCCGAAGAGGACAGGATGACGGTGGCCCGCGCCCGCAAGATCGAGCGCTTCCTGTCGCAGCCGTTCCACGTCGCCGAAATCTTTACCGGCTCGCCCGGCAAGCTGGTCGGTCTCGCTGACACGATCAAGGGCTTCAAGGGACTTTGCGAGGGCGACTACGATCACCTGCCGGAGCAGGCGTTCTACATGGTCGGCTCTATTGAAGAGGCCATCGCCAAGGCCGAGCAGCTCGCAGAGGCGGCCTGACAGCCGGACGTGGCCGATGGCCGAAGATGAGAAACCTGGCGAGACCGCGCCTGCCGTGTTCGGCTCTTGTTGTGCCGAACTGAAGGAGGCGATGGCCGGTGAGGATTTCGAGCCGCTCATTTCTGAGGGCAGCGATGGAATCCTCTATCTCTCGGTCGGGCTGCTGGAACTCGAAGACGAAGAGCCGGGGATGGTAGACCATCCGCTGTTCTTCTGCCCGTTCTGCGGGACGCGCCTGCAGACGGCGGACGAGGTCAAAGCAAAGGCCGAGAGCGCCGATCCCGGCGACGACGATTGAACTACAAGGCATTCCAGCCATCGGGCGTGGGGTGTAAAGGCTGAGGAGCCACTATGGCAGACACGTTCAAGTTCGAACTGGTGAGCCCGGAGCGGGTGCTTCTGTCAGAAAGCGCCGTGCAGGTCGTTTTGCCGGGCGCTGAAGGCGACTTTGCCGTGCTGCCGAACCATGCGCCCATGATTGCCACGCTGCGGCCCGGCGTGCTGGATGTTCAGCTTTCGAGCGGCCCGCGGCGCGTTTTCGTCAAGGGTGGTTTCGCAGAGGTGGAACCGGATCGTCTGACGGTGCTGGCCGAAACGGCATTCGACGCTGATGCGTCCTCCGCAGGCACGTCCATTGCTGCGGCGTTGGCCACCGCTGAAACCGAGTTGGCCGCCGCTGAGAGCGACGATGCTCGCTTTACCGCTCAAACGGCGATTGACCGTCTGCGTGCTTTGCAGGGCACCCGGGCCTGATCGCTGCTGCGCGCTCCGGCCGGCTGCCTAGCGTGCCAAATCCGCGAATTCACCAATGACGGCTTCATAGATGGGCCGCTTGAAGGGCAGCGCTAGCCCCGGCAGCTCGTTGAGCAGCGCCCAACGCCACGCGCTGAATTCGGCTTTTCCCCCAGCCTGCGGGATCAGTGTAATTTCGCTGTCTTCGCCCGTGAAACGCATGGCAAACCAGCGCTGACGTTGTCCCGCGTAGCGCCGCTTAAGGGCGACGCCCAAAAGGTGCGGAGGCAGCCGATAGGTCAGCCACTCCGACATCTCAGCCAGAACCTCGACGGAACTGACGCCGGTCTCCTCCTGGAGTTCGCGAAGGGCGGCCGCAAGCGGATCTTCGCCCGGAAGAATGCCACCTTGCGGCATCTGCCAGATCGAATCGGCGTCGGCGGGAATCCAGCGCGGGCGGCGTTGACCGATCCAGGCCTTGCCGCGGCTATTGAGCAGCATGATGCCCACGCAAGGCCGTAGCGGTAGGTCGGGTATGTGGATGTGATCAGTCAACGACAACGCATTCTGCCCATAAACCGAGTAGGAACGAATCGAGATTCTAACATTGTCCTGCTATCGCGGGTTGTCCATCTCTCTATCGTCCCCATCGACGAAAACCGGCAATCGTCATACGGCATCTGGCCATAATCGTGGCGCTGCAACATTGGAGGGAAGAAGTTCAGCGTCAGCCTATCGTTGACGTGTCGCGCGCTTGAGTGGTCGGAGGTTCTGGCTGTCTCGCACAGATCCAACTGAGGTTGGTCGGTGTTAGCCTGAAACAGGCTTCACCAGCGGCGTGAAAGCCGCGATCACCGCACTGTAGACCTCACGCTTGAACGGTACGATCAGGTCCGGCAATTCGGCGAGATTTGCCCAACGCCACGCATCGAACTCCACCTGATGACCGGCTGGTGGGGTGATGCTGATTTCGCGATCTTCGCCGGTCAGGCGCACGAGAAACCACTTCTGCCGTTGACCGCGCCAGCGCCCTTTCCAGGCGACACCGATGAGGTGGGGCGGCAGGTCGTACGTCAGCCAGCCCGGACATTCAGAGACGATCTCGACGGAACGAATGTTGGTTTCCTCATACAGCTCGCGCAACGCTGCCGCTCGAGGATCTTCGTTCGGATCGATGCCGCCTTGCGGCATCTGCCACCAGCTGCCGGGGCCTTCGGGTTCGCCCGGCGCATCGGCGCGGCGTCCGATCCAGACCTGACCGTCGCGGTTCATCACCATGATACCGACGCACGGACGATAGGCGGTCTCGAATTCGGATGTCATGCGCAGCCTCTTCCAGAAACGTCATCATACAAAACAAAGAGCGCCTCGATGGGCGCTCTTTTGATTTTCTCGCCATGGCGCGAGAGCGGCAAAACTGTGCCGCATCTCGCGGAAAAACAAGGATCAGTTCTTGTCCGTGGCAGCCGGTGCTTTCGGCGCCTGGCTCGTGGTCGCCTCGGTGACGGTGCCGAGCAGGAAGCCCAGAGCATACTGAAGCTGCTGGTCCTTCTCGGGCTCCTTCGGCACGTAGGCCGACGAACCGGACGCTTCCTTGCCGTCCTTGGCTTCCGACTTCAGATGCCCGCGCAGGCTGGCCTCGCCACGTGGCTTCGGCGTCTCCTTGGTTTGCAGTTCAGGCGGCAGCTCCTGCTCGACCACGATATCGGGATCAATCCCCTTGGCCTGGATGGAGCGTCCTGACGGCGTGTAGTAACGCGCCGTGGTCAGGCGGATGGCACCATTGCTGCCGAGCGGAATGATCGTCTGCACCGACCCCTTACCGAAGGAACGGGTGCCGATGACCGTACCGCGCTTGTGATCCTGAACCGCGCCGGCCACGATCTCCGAAGCCGAAGCTGAGCCGCCGTTGATCAAGACAACGACCTTCTTGCCGTCAGCAAGGTCGCCCGGACGCGCCTGGCTGCGCTGCGTTTCTTCCAGGTTCCGGCCTTTCGTCAGCACGATGGCGCCCTTCTCCAGGAAATCGTCGGAGACGGCCACGGCCTGGTCGAGCAATCCACCCGGATTGTTGCGCAGGTCGATGATGTAGCCCTTCAGCTTCTTGCCGGCCTGCTTCTTCATGGCCTCGACCTGTTTGACCAGGTTGGCATGAGTCTGTTCGTTGAACGTCGAAATCTTGATGTAGGCGATCTCGTCGTTGGCCTCGAGGCGCGATTTCACGGCGTTGATGCGGATGACGTCGCGCGTGATTTTGACGTCGAAGGGATCATCGCGGCCTTTGCGGATCACGGTCAGGGTGATCGGCGTGTTCACCGGCCCGCGCATTTTCTCGACAGCCTGTTCGAGCGTCAGACCGACGATTTGATCGTTGTCGAGATGCGTGATCAGGTCGTTCGCCTGGATGCCAGCCTTGTAGGCGGGCGTGTCGTCGATCGGCGAAACGACCTTTACGACGCCATTTTCCATCGTGACTTCAATGCCGAGGCCGCCAAACTCACCGCGGGTCTGAACCTGCATGTCGCGGAAGTGCTTCGGGCTGAGATAAGCCGAATGCGGATCCAGCGCCGAGAGCATGCCGTTGATGGCCGACTCGATCAGCATCGAGTCGTCAGGCTTCTCGACGTAATCAGAACGCACGCGCTCCAGCACGTCACCGAACAGATCGAGCTGACGGTAGATTTCAGAATTCGGCGTTGTGGCCGAATACGTCTGGCTGACATTAACAACTGTCGTCACGCCGGCGAGGCCGGCCATGAGAACAAACGTCCAGAAAGCAAAGTCCGGTTTGCGCATGGTCCTAATGCCTTATCCCTGCACCTTCTGCTGGTGCCCATCATGCCACCACGGGGTGGGATCGATCGGACGCCCTTCCTTGCGAAATTCCACGTAAAGCACGGGAGCGTTGTCTTGAACCGCGCCTGCTAGAGCAGAACTCATATTTCCCACTGGCTCGCCCGCCAGCACGAATTGGCCGAGCTGAGCATCTATATGGGAGAGTCCAGCCAACAATACATGGTAGCCAGCACCAGCATTAATTATCAAGAGCTGGCCGTAACTTCGGAATTCTCCGGCGTACACAATCCAGCCATCACTTGGTGAAGTGATGTGAGCGCCCGGCCGGGTTTGAATAACCACGCCCTGCGATTTGCGCCCATTGGCGGTTGTATCTCCAAAAGATATCACACGTTGGCCCGCAGCGGGAAACGGTAATTGGCCTTTGGCTTGATGAAAGGGAATTGCCGGCTTTAAGCGTCCGAGGGAGCCGGCGACGGCGCCCGCCCCTGGTGTCATCAAAACGGCAACCTGCGTTCCTTTGTCCGCCGAAGCCTTTGGTGCGGGAGCCGCGGCGTCAGGCTGTAAGGGCAGTCCGGCCAAGTCGGTAGGCTGCCGGTTGGCTGGCGCCGACTGGGGTGCCTCAGCCGGTGTTTGCTGGTTATAGGTTCCCAGGCCCGTGCGTTGGGCTACGGTATGGTCCAATGCCGTGATCAGTTCGCCCAGTTCGTTCACCTTACTGGCGATGGCTTCGGCATCGCGGCGCAGAGCCGCCAGCTCCGATTGCCGCTCGCTCAGCGTTTGCCGTCTCTCCTCCATCAGTGAGGCCAGACGGGCTTCCATGTTGCGGAAATGGGTCGTCTCAGCCTGGAGCCTTTCCCGCTCCTCGGTGATCTGCCGGATCACATTATCGACGTCCGTGATGCTGGCGACGAGCTGTTCGACCTGCGTCTGGAGTTCCGGCACGGCACGTGCGAGCAGCATCGCGCTTCGCACCATTTCCAATGCATCTTCACGCCGCGTGATGATGACCGGGGGCGGATTACGACCCATGCGCTGCATGGTCGAAAGCAGGCTGGCGATGGACGCCTGACGCCGAGACAGCTTCTCTTGATGCTGTTTCTTGTCGTCTTCCAGTTTATCGCGACGCGCCTCGATGCTGCTCAGGCGCGCCTCGCTGGCCTGGACACTGCGAGCCGTCTCCTGCAGCTGGCTGTTGAGGCGGGCGCGCTCCGCTTCTATGGAGGCGACGTCGGACGTCATGTCCTTGGCGCGTCGTTCGACCTGTTCGAGGCGCTGACGATCCTGCTTGAGCCTTTGAGCGGCTTCGCCAGACAACTGTGATTGACCAAAACTGACACTGGTCAGAGCGAAACTGGCGATGAACGCAAGGATAGAGCTGCCGCCGATATAGGCAGAACGTGCGCTCTGTTTCCTGCAATTCGTTCGCAAAACTGTCATCCGGCCCGCGAGATTAAACGGCAAGGTCCAGCCGACCGCAGTCCGACCAAAGCGCGTAAAACCACTATAAAGGGAACCTCTACAACGATTGCGGCAATTGTGGTGCGGTGCAAATCACCATAATACACATGCGCGGTGCGACCAATTGCGAACGCCCCTTGCGCGCAGATTAATTGTCCAAGGTTGGTTGACGTGCCGTCAATGGCACACTTGGCGGGATCGCACTGGAGAGTCGCACAATGAGTTCCCTGTTCCAGAACCTCACAGTGGTGGCGGTCCTCGCGGTGTTCGTGGTCCTCCTGCTTGGGCTCTGGAATATGATGCGCGGCAAAAGCGCGAACACCAGCCAGAAGCTGATGCGCTGGCGCGTGGGCCTGCAGTTCGTAGCGATTATCATTATCTTGATTACGGTCTACCTGGCGCGTCACACGTGAGTGCGCTCGGCTTGACCGGTGCTGGCCGCAAGCTCAGGTTATGACGGTAGACAGTCTTTGAGGGCCGGACATGGTTGTCCTGAACAAGATTTATACCCGAACCGGCGATGACGGGACGACGGCCCTGGGCACGGGACAGCGCGTCCGGAAGGATAGTTTGCGGGTTTCCGCCTACGGCACGGTTGATGAGACGAACGCCGTCATCGGCATGGCACGTATGCATCTGGCGGGCAGCTATCCCGGGCTCGATGCCAAGCTCGGTCGCATTCAGAACGACCTGTTCGATCTCGGTGCCGATCTGTGCGTGCCGGCCGACAGCGCGAAGCCCGGGCGCGAGGCCCTGCGCGTCACACCGGAGCAGGTCCAGAGGCTCGAAGATGAGATCGACGAACTGAACGCAGAACTGAAGCCGCTGCGGTCGTTCGTATTGCCGGGAGGATCGGGGGGAGCCGCGGCCCTGCATCTGGCGCGTACGGTTTGCAGGCGGGCAGAACGGTTGATGGTCGAAATGGCGGCCGATCCCAACGAAGCCATCAGCGATGTGGCGCTGCAGTATGTGAACAGGCTGTCGGATCTGTTGTTCGTGGCAAGTCGCTACGCCAACGACCGGGGTGCAAGTGACGTTCTCTGGGTTCCTGGTCAGAACCGGTAAGCAGACAAGCGCTGTAGAACGGCTGGACAAACAGGGGGCGGCGCAGTCTAAGGTGCGTCGCCAGCAACCTGCGGGGAGCGCTCAGTGTTCATCCCGATCTACGATCTCAATCCCCTGCGGTCGATCAAATTCCAGTTCGTGACCATCGGGCTGATCGCGGCCAACGTTATCGTGTTTTTCTTGCAGATGACGGGCATGCCGCTCGATGTCATCGTCAGCTTCGCGGTGGTTCCCAGTGAGCTGTTGAATGTGTCGGGCGAGATGCAGACGACGAGCGTCTGGGTGCCTGAGCGTCTAACCCCGCTCTCCTACATGTTCTTCCATGGCGACATCTTCCATCTCGCATCCAACATGCTGTTTTTGTGGGTGTTCGGAGACAACGTCGAAGATGCGCTTGGGCACGTGAAGTTTCTGTTTTTCTATCTCGCGTGCGGCGTAGTCGGGGGATTGGCGCACGCCATGATGATGCCGACCTCTAACATGCCGCTGATTGGCGCGAGCGGCGCGGTCGCGGGAGTTATCGCGGCTTACCTGATGCTTCATCCCAGGGTCAGGGTCTGGGTGCTTATCTTCCGCTTCATCCCCATCCGCATTACGGCCGCGTTCGCTTTGGGCGCCTGGATATTGACCCAGTTTGTGATGGTGCTGATCCCCGAGGCCGGACCGGTTGCGTGGTGGGCGCACATTGGCGGTCTGGTGGCCGGAGCCGTTCTCGTCGTCATCCTGAAAAAGCCGGGGGTTCGGCTTTTCGATCGCGGTTTGGCTTAGCGCCGGGCGGCGACCTTTATCTGCATTTCTGGCAAGAACGACTTGCGGGCCGAGAGATTGACTTGCTCAAGATGCGAGCATAGGTTGCCTTTCGCATATGCGAAGGGGCAAAATCTTCGCAGTGTAGGAACGGCATCGAAGACGTCGTCCCGCCGATCCGAAACTTGCGGGTACCCGTTTGTGTGCGGGCCTCTCACGCCAGCATACAAAGCACATGAATATGACAGCCAATCTGAAGCCTGCTCGGGAGAGCCAATGACATGAAGATCCTCGTGCCCGTGAAGCGCGTGGTCGATTTCAACGTGAAAATTCGAGTCAAGCCGGA
>JAEYYQ010000430.1 GCA_023428365.1 Pseudomonadota bacterium
AAACACCGTGGACGCTTATGTCGAGCGGTTCCTGATGTTTTTCACGACGCTGCCGATGTCGGAAGTCGCCAAGCTCGCCGCGCTCAAAGGCGCGGAGATCAACGAGGCCAAGAAGACGCTGGCAACCGAAGCGACGGCCCTTATCCACGGCCGCGCCAATGCGGAAGCGGCAGCCGAAACCGCGCGCAAAACCTTCGAGCAGGGCACACTCGCCGAAGGATTGCCGAGCGTTGACATCGCTGCTGCCGAGTTGGCTGAGGGGCTCGGCGTGCTGACAGCATTCGTGAAAGCCGGACTGGTGAAGTCCAACAGCGAGGCACGTCGGCAGGTGCAGAGCGGCGGCCTTCGGGTCAACGATCAGGCCGTGACTGACGACAAGGCTACTCTGACGAAAGCCAACGTTTCCGCCGACGGCGTCGTAAAGCTATCGATGGGCAAAAAACGCCACGTTCTCTTACGGCCGGTTTGACGAATACTGCATTGACCGACTGCGCGGAGCGTCGCCTGTGTCCAAGGCTTCAGGCTGAGGCTTGAAGCCTATTTCTTCTTCGGCGCGTTGACGCTCGTCTCCGACGACCAGCCCGACAAGACTTCCGGCTGAGTTGATGTGCCTGACGTCCGCGACTTGGTAGATGTCGAGCTTCGCTTCGCCGGAGCTTTCGTATTCGCAGGTGGCGCCACGACACTCTGGTTCGGCGTGAGCTGGAACATCTCGCGGAAGATACCTGGCGCAACCAGCGACAGCGGATTGACCAGCACCTGCGGCTGATTCATCGGCCCACGGATCGCGAAGGTAATGCCGAGCACGCCCTCACCTCGCGGCCCAGCCAACAACTGCCCCAACCCTGGGATGATACCGACCGCCGAGTTCAGCCCCTGAAGCGGAACGTAGGTGCCACCGATATTGACCTGCCGCGAACGGATATCGGCTTTGCCGCGCATCGTCGCGCCGACCAGCGGGCCCCTGATCTCGGATTCGCCCATCACAAACTGACCGTGACCGACTGAAAACGGCACGCGCATCCAGTCAAAATCAAACACCTGCCGGACAACCCGCTGCGAACGCCCATGGTCTATCGGAGGATGGGTCTCGTCGAATCTCAGCACCTCGCTGACGATCGGATCGCCCAGAATCCGAAACCGCTCGACACGCAGCAGACCGGTTTTCTCCGCAGCGCCACGCCCATCGAGATTGACCTCCAGGCGCAGGCGACCGTTGACGAGGCTCGGATAGAAGTCGACCAGACGAAAGGCCTGCCCGGCATCGTCGGTGGTGGCGACCAGTTGGCGCGGCTCGCCCTGATGCAGCTCCACCTCCAGCGGCTTTCCGCCATCCAGCATGCCCCGCGCCGACAGCCGGGTCAGCCTCTCTCCGCGTTGCGACAGCTGCATGGTGAAGCCGCGCAGCGAAACGTCGGAAAATCCGAGCACAGTGTCGATATCAGCTTTGAGTTCGAGACCTGGCGCATCCTTACGCGGCGTCTTCAACCTGTCGCCCAGCTCGCCAGCCGAAAACATCGACCGGAAAAAGTCACGGCCGTCGTAAGTCTGGCCCTTCGCCGTGACTTCCCAAACCTTGTCATTGCGCAACACGCCGCGCACGTTCAGCCGGCTGATGAGGCTGACCGAGAACTCCGGGAAGTTGAACTCCTTCAGGCGATTGTTCGCATCCAACACCATCCGGCCGTTGATCGCGATATCGTCCCCGACGATCTGGAAATTGTGGAGGTCGACGTTCTGTCGCGCACCAGCTGCCATGGTGAATTGCAGCGCCGCGGAGCGACCCTGAGGTTTCCGCCAGGCAAGGCCCTCCAGCACCATCTCGGCGCGAGACAGATCCGCACGCACCAGAACATGATGGTCCTCGTTCTCGGTTTTCGTGATCGTGATCTCGACCGGAATCTCGCCTTGCACGATATCTTCGATATCGAGCCCAAGCTGCGCGCGATCGGAGCCGTCCAGCGTCGCAGTCAATCTCAACGGTGGCTGTTTGTCTGGGGCGGCATCAAAAATGTGCTGCCATCCGAGGTTGACCGGCACGCCTGAAAGCAGCATGTCGCCGCGAGCATCGATCGCCTTTTCACTGATGTCGACAGTCACCGTCGCAGCTTGCGCATCGCGATTGCCGATCAGCCGTCGCGCGCGACCGTCCGTAACTTTGCCGCGCCCCTCCACCTTGATATCCTGCAGTGCAATCCCCGATCGCAGCGGCAGTGTAATTGACAGCTGCCCGTCGATCTTACCTTCGACAGTGCCGCTGTTGACGGCCTCGAGGCGATTGATACCGATCGCGTCACGCTCCAGCAGCTCGAGGAAACCTGCGGCCGGTCCTTCCGCTTGCAGCGCGATCTGCCCGGTCGGGTGATCCGTTCCCAGATCAAGCGCTGTAAACCGGCCAGCCTTCAGCGCGAACTGCCGCCCTTCGGACACCTGAGCCGAGCCCTCCGGCATCGTCACGTTCAATGACGATCCATCGAACTGAACCACGGCCTGAGGCACGTCGATCTGCGGAAACCCAGCAACAGGTTCCAGCAGCAGGTGGCTTGCCTGTAGCGTCAGCGACAAATCAGACAACGAACCACGCCCCGGATGACCTCCAGTAACCGTGAATTGACCACCATCCACAGTTCCACGGGGCACGTGCTCCGCCACCCAGGCCCGTGCATCGGCACCAAGGCTTCGCGGCCAAAGTGCCAGCAGCGTATCACGCGGCATGGGACCAATCTGACCGTCTAGACGAAGCTCCGACGGATCATCCCCGATCGTGCCGGCAAAGCGGATCTGCCCGCCGCCAGCCTGGATCGCATACTGGTCAACGGTCAGCTTTCCATCTGTCGGCTTGAACGAGCCCTGGGCAACCCATCCCTCGAGCGGCAAAGGTTTGGTTTTCAGATCTTCCGCAACCAGCTGGCCCTCTACGCCAGCGAGGTCGAAGCCCCAGGTCTCGGTGCCGTCCTTGCCGGTGGAACTGACCACCTGTCCTTGAAGGGTCAGCCGGTTTTGGCCCCAGACCAGTGTCGATGGAGCGACCCGGAGCAGCCGCTCACCAGGAACGTAGCGTAGATTGAGTCGGCCGCCCTCTACACCGAGCGGTGCATCCGCCAGCCATGGCAACCTCATCCGCCCTCGCGCCAAATCGAGCGAGAACGCCCCTCCCTGGACCTCTCCATGCGATGTCAGCTCCAGGGTAATCTCGCCATTCGCCGGCATATCCAACGCCTGCAACGGCAACAGTCCCGGCAGCGCGGAAGCCACGCTCCGCGGTACCAGATCACGGATCGATGCCTTGAGCGCGACCTGTTGGGTGGCGTCCGATGCTTCTGTCCAGAAGTTCAGACTCCACGGGCCGCGATCAGACGCAACCTTGATATTGCCCTCGATGATGCTGCGAACCCGTTTATGAGAGAGCGCGATGTCGGCCTGCTCCACGAGCCATGTATTCTGCTTGCCGGCGTAGTCAAACAACACCGTCGCATTCCGGAATCCGAGCTCTTTCAGATACGACGCCGCATCAGAATTTCGCCGGGCGCGCGCCGTGGTTTCCGCAATAAGCCGGGCCAGTTCGAGTTCCCGCAGCGCGATCGGAAGACCGACAGGGACCGGCTCCGTGCCGCGCGTGCTTTCAGAGGGCGCGGCCGGCGAGATGGCTGCGGCTTCGGCCGCGACGGGCGCCTCTCCATCCGGGCGTGCAAAACTGAATGCAAGTCCACTCTCCTCGGAATACTCAAGCAGTACCCGAGGTTCGATCAGAACAACTTTCGCCGGCGCCAGCTGCGCTCTGCGCAACGCCGTCCCGCTGATTTCGACGGCAGCCAGAGGCGCGATAGCCACCGCATCGCCGTCATCGTCCAGCAACCGCACATTACGCAGACGAAACTCGACCTGGCCTTCCTCGTTCAGGCGGACAAGCGCATCCTCAACGGTGACACTGAAGCCCGGCAACTCGGCCGTGATGCTGCGAGCAATGGGCTCCGCAAGCATCTTGAGTGAGACAGGACCGTAAAGGATCCGAACATAGAAGAGGCCGATAGCCAGCACCGCCAGCACGACCAGCGGCAACAGATACTTTCCGCAGATCAACGCCGGGCGAACGAGCGGCTTCAGTGCCGACGCACCTTCTTTACGCGGTGTCGACGGCTTAGCACTCACATGACGTACGCTCGGCCGAGCGGTTCGGATTTTCTCGCCCGGCCTGCCCGTCACGTCTTTCCTCTCGCCAGCCCCCGTCTCGCCCACGCTGCTCCGCCCGCGCTACAAGCTCAAGTCAGTGCACCGTCCGTGTGCATCCAAAACATAATGCTGGCGCATCGACACCGCGCGGTTCGAGATCTCCCGCACACTGCCCGCCAGCCAACAACCTGACCGAGAATCACGCGCTTGCGATACCGCATTTTTCTCGCTACGCCAGCATCGATGTGCGGGTCCAAAAGCGTCGAAAGAAAGGCATCCGGGATGGTTGAAGAAGGCGAGTTGGCACCAGACTTCGATCTGCCCACCGAGGATGGGCGAATCCGCCTGTCAAAACTCCGTGGAAAACCGGTTGTCGTCTACTTTTACCCCAAGGACGACACCTCAGGCTGCACCGCCGAAGCGCGCGACTTCACCGCGCTTCATACGGAGTTCAAGGCAGCCGGCGCGGAGGTGATCGGTATCTCTCCCGACAGCGCGGCGAGCCACGGCAAATTCCGCAAGAAGCACGATCTCTCGGTGGTTCTCGCCTCAGATGAGGACAAGGCCATCGCTCAGGCCTATGGCGTCTGGGTGGAAAAATCGATGTACGGGCGGAAGTACATGGGCGTGGAGCGTTCGACGTTCCTGATCGATAAGACGGGACGGGTCGCCAAGGCATGGCGCAAGGTCAAGGTACCGAAGCACGCCCAAGCTGTTCTTGATGA
>JAEYYQ010000442.1 GCA_023428365.1 Pseudomonadota bacterium
CCGCTCGCCAGATCTTTCCGATAGTATGGGAATGCTTCAATTGCACCGACGCGCACGACTTTCGTGCTGGTGATGCGTTCCAGTTCACTTTTCTCCTGCGCCGAGGCCGTATGCGTCAGTCCAACAACGGCCAAAGCGGCCATCAATCCCCGCCAACCCCAACCTTTCGTGCGACGGTGCATGCGATAACTCCCCTTGTTTTCCGCGAGTGAACCCTATCGAGGATGAACGCTACGGCTAGTCTCACGCAGTGTGAAATTGAATCTCAGCATGGGTTATGCAAAAATTGCATAAGACTATGTCGCGGGCGAAAACTGTCCAATTGCTGGGCATATGGAGGAGAGAATGGAGATTGCCTGGCTTGAGGATTTCCTGGCCCTAAGCGCGACGTTGAACTTCTCCCGCGCCGCCGAAATGCGCAATCTGACCCAACCGACGTTCAGCCGCCGCATCAAGAATCTGGAGGTCTGGCTAGGCGTACCGCTGGTCGATCGGAGCACCTTCCCTGCCACACTGACGCCAGAAGGCAAAAGCTTCAGGAAAACAGCCGAAGAAATGGTCCAGATGCTGTATCGCGAACGGGATCACTATCAGGGTGGCAGCCGTAGTCGTCGTGCATTTCTCTCCTTCGCAACTCTGCACACGATCGCAATCAGTTTTTATCCTGATTGGATCCGCGAGATTGAAACAACGCTAGGGCCGACGCGCGCCCGGATGGTCTGTGCGCCTCATCATGATTGTGTCGAAGCCGTATCGTCCGGTGCCTGCGACTTCATGCTGTGTTATTTTCATCCATCGGGGCCGCTCCTGTTGAACGGGGCAGACTATCCCTCGCTGAAGATTGCGCAGGAACGATTGGTTCCTGTGTCTGCTCCCGACAAAAATGGAAAGCCGCTACACGCACTCAAAGGCCCGGGTGGCCACCGTGTGGCGTATCTGGATTACGCGCCTCACACGTTCACCATCAAGCTGATCAACAAACTTGTGGCCAGCCAGCAGC
Source organism: Pseudomonadota bacterium (assembly GCA_023428365.1). Classification (GTDB taxonomy): domain Bacteria; phylum Pseudomonadota; class Alphaproteobacteria; order Rhizobiales; family Hyphomicrobiaceae; genus ZC4RG25. The sequence goes on from JAEYYQ010000442.1 coordinate 1,001, forward strand.
GCGCTCCTGTGCTGGAGCCCGTTTATGAAAATGGGTTGGCGGTGGCTCTCAAAGCCATGGCCCTCAAAGGGATCGGAATGACTTGGTTGCCTGAAACATCCGTTGCATCAGAACTCGCTGAGGGACGGCTGGTTTACGCTGGCGGACCATCGTGGATGACGATGATGGACGTCCGGATCTACCGGTCGGCGAGATCCGGAAAACGGGAAGCCGAGCGCCTATGGAATCTACTCGCTGAACAAGCAAAGCTTGTTTCGAATTGAAACTCTGGGTGACAGATTCACCGTCGGGTGTGATCCGCGCCGCGAAGCAGTATCCCAACCAGGTCGCCCACAACGCGAACGACCCTAGCAACGATGATCCTCCCTTGGCGAGCACGGCGATGATGGCTACTAGTAGCCAAAAGCGGTGCGAGGCATAAGCAGCCAGCCCTAAAAATCGGAGGAGACCGGAATGGACTATGTCCTCGAAGCGGAAGGGCTGACGAAACAATTCAGTGGCTTTCGCGCAGTGTCCAATGTTTCATTGAATTTGGAACGCGGCACAATTCACGCGCTCATCGGCCCGAACGGCGCCGGAAAAACAACGTGCTTTAATCTTCTGACCAAATTTCTGGAGCCCACGGAAGGCGTTATCCGGCTCAACGGCCGCGATATTACCGGCCTGAGTTCGGACGCCGTCGCGCGCCTCGGGATGGTCCGATCGTTCCAGATTTCGGCGACATTTCCGAACCTCACGGTGCTGGAAAACGTCCGTCTGGCGGTGCAGCGAAAACGCGGCGATTCGTTCGATTTCTGGCGCAACAAGAGCGTGTTGCGCGAACTGGAAACCACGGCGCTCGATCTGATTGAAGCCGTCGGCCTGGATGATTTCGTTGATACCAAGGCCGCGGAACTCCCTTATGGTCGCAAGCGCGCCCTGGAACTTGCGACGACGTTGGCGCTCGATCCGGAAGTGCTGCTGCTGGACGAACCCACCGCCGGCATGGGGCACGAGGACGTCGGACGCATTACCGACCTGATCCGCCGCGTCTCGAAAGGCCGCACAACGCTGATGGTCGAGCATAACCTAGGCGTTGTGGCCGATCTATGCGACCGCATTACCGTTCTCACCCGCGGCGAAGTATTGGCGGAAGGGGACTACGCCACCGTGTCAAAGAACCCACGCGTGATCGAATCCTACATTGGAGGCGGCGCCCATGCCTAAGGCATCGATGTCGGAAATCATGCTCGATGTCCGCAATCTTCACGCCTGGTATGATCAGAGTCACGTGTTGCATGGCGTAGACATCACAGTTCGTAAGGGCGAACTCGTCACGCTGCTGGGCCGTAATGGCGCCGGCAAATCGACGACGCTGAAATCCATAAACGGCCTAGTGGCGAAGCGTACAGGCTCCATTCGTTTCGAAGATATCGAAACCGTCGGACTACCGTCGCATGAGATCGGGCGTCTGGGCATCGCGTTCTGCCCCGAAGACCGCGGGATCTATGCGACGCTGGACGTTGAGGAAAACCTGCGTTTGCCACCGGTTGTGCGCCCTGGCGGGATGAGTGTCGAGGACGTGCTGACACTGTTCCCAAACCTGCGTGAACGTTTGCGCAGCCAGGGTACACGTCTGTCAGGCGGCGAGCAGCAGATGCTGGCCATCGGCCGTATTCTTCGTACAGGCGCGCCGTTGCTGATGCTGGATGAGCCGACGGAAGGGCTGGCCCCGGTAGTCGTGGAACAGATCGGCGCCGTTATCCGCCGCCTGAAGCAGTCCGGCTTTACCATCCTGATGGTGGAGCAGAACGTCCGCTTCGCCAGCACGGTGGCGGATCGACATTACGTCATGGATCGTGGCCGCGTGATCGAAACCTTCGATAACAACCGACTCGTTGCCGACTTCGATCATGTCGTCGGATTGCTGGGCGTCTAACCTCTTTTCGGCTGCTTATGCATTTGAAAGCGAGATGGCCGGAATCCGGTCATCCGCTTGAATGTGTTCGAGAAAGCGAACGGGTTCTGATATCCGACCTGATGCCCGATGTCCTCGACCGTGATCTGGCTCGTTGCCAGTCGATGGGCCGCGTACTGGATACGCAGATAGGTGAGCTGCTGCATCGGACTGCGCCCAAGACTAGACTGGCAGAGCCGTCTCAGATGCTCGCCGCTCATATTCGCCAGGTCTGCAAGCGCGAAAACCGTCCACGGATGCGCGAGATCGGCTTGAACCGCCTCCCACACGGCGCGCAGCCGATCTTCGCGCTGCAGCGGTTCGGCGAAGCGCGAAATATAGTGCTCGATCAGATCGATCCAGAGCATTGCCGAGCCCGTATTGCCGCCGCTTTCGACCTCGCGGTAGAGCCCGAGGATCGCGTTCTGAAGCGGCTCTGCATTGAAGCGCGCCATGATGGGCGCCATGAATCCGATCGCAGAACGCGGCGATTGCGGCTTGTAGCGGACCCAGCAGTACTGCCAGCGTTTCGACGGGATGGCATGAAAGGCGTGCAGCACGTGCGCGGGTGCGAGCGACACCATCCCAGCGCGATGCGGCCGCCAGCGACCGTCGAGCAGGATGCGCCCCTCACCGCCGAGACTGGCGTGGACATAGGTGCCGCTGAGGTGTGTTCTGACTATGCGATACGGCGTTGCAGCATCGCCGACACCGACATGGGAAATCAGCCGCTTCTCCAATGCACTACACTCTTCGGCGCGCACGATGAGCTGGCGTGTGTTACGCCCGACGATGTGTGTTTCAGATAGGTCATCGTGTGGAGTAGCCATGGATAACGCCTAAAGAGATCATCTAGTGTGGAGAATAATAACAAACCTGCACTCGTCCTATAGGGAGGACTACATGGCAAGAAAACTCGCAAGATCGATTATTGCGGCCTCTGCGTTGGTGCTCGGAGCGTCCGGCGCAGCCGCGCAGGTTTCGGACGATGTTGTGCGTATCGGTGTGCTCGCGGATATGTCGGGCATCTACAGCGATCTGTCCGGCAAGGGCGCGGTCGAGGCCGTCAAGATGGCCGCTGAGGATTTCGGCGGCAACGTTCTCGGCAAGAAGATCGAGGTGATTTTCGCCGACCATCTCAATAAGCCGGACGTCGGCGCGGCCAAGGCGCGCGAGTGGTTCGACACCGGCGGCGTCGACATGATCAACGATCTCGCTAACTCCGGCGTAGCGCGCGCAGTCGCCGCCGTCGCCAAGGAGAAGAAGCGCCACATCATCGTGAATGGCGCATCGAACATGGGCATCACCAACGAACTGTGCTCGCCCTACGCGATCCATTACGCTTATGACGCCTATTCGCTTGCGCACGGCACGGGCAAAGCCGTCGTCGAGAACGGCGGCAAGACATGGTTCTTCCTGACGGTCGACTTCGCATTCGGCATCGGTCTGGAGCAACAGGTCTCCAACGTCGTACGCGATTTCAAGGGACGTGTTGTCGGCGCCGCGCGTCATCCGCTCGCGACGACCGACTTCTCGTCGTACATTCTCCAGGCTCAAGCTTCCAAAGCCGAGATCATCGGCATCGCGTCCACCGGCGCGGACGCAGTGAATGCCATCCGTGCGGCGGCGGAATTCGGCGCCACTAAGAACCAGAAACTTGCCGCACTACTGCTTTGGATCGAGGACGTGCACGCGCTCGGCTTACCCGCCGCGCAAGGCCTGATGCTGACCAATGCCTGGTACTGGGATATGAATGACGACACGCGCAAATTCGCGCAGCGCTTCCACGATCGCGTCGGCAAAATGCCGAACATGGCGCAGGCTGCGGACTACTCGTCGACCATGATGTACCTGAACGCCGTCAAGGCTGCCGGTACGGATGATCCCGACAAAGTCTCGGCAAAGATGCGCGAGATGACCGTCAGCGACATGTTCACCAAGGAGGGCAAAGTCCGCGTTGACGGTCGCTTCGTTCACGACATGTATCTGTGGCAGGTGAAGACGCCAGCCGAGTCGAAGAAGCCGTGGGACTACCTGAAGCCGGTTGCGACGATCCCTGCGGACCAGGCGTTCCAGCCTCTATCTGAGAGCAAGTGCGATCTCGTCAAGAAGTGACACTCTGAAGTCGTTCGAACGCTGCGCGGCTAATCCGCTCGCACAGCGCCCGACCACCGCGGCGGGACCGAGGACCACATGGAAATTCTGGGCGTTCCCATTCAGGCGTTGCTGGGGCAGATCATGCTCGGCCTCGTCAATGGCGCCTTCTATGCCGTCCTGAGCCTCGGCCTCGCGATCATCTTCGGGCTGCTGCGCATCGTGAATTTCGCGCACGGCGCTTTCTTCATGGCGGGTGCGTTCGTCGCGTTTCTCATCGGCCGCAATCTTGGCATCGGCTATTGGCCGGCCATGATCATCGCGCCGCTGGTCGTCGGGCTGGTCGGTGTTCTGTTCGAGCACTTCCTGCTCAAGCGCATCTACGGTCTTGATCCGCTGTATGGCCTGCTGCTCACGTTTGGCGCCGTGCTGGTCATTGAAGGCGGTTTCCGCGTCGCGTTCGGTTCATCAGGCAATCCGTTTCCAACGCCACCGCAGCTGACCGGCGTCTGGAATCTTGGCTTCATGATCCTGCCGATCTACCGCGCCTTCGTGATCCTCGTCGCGATCATCGCCTGCGTCGGAACTTGGATTCTGATCGAAAAGACGCGCATGGGGTCTTACCTGCGCGCCGCGACCGAGCGACCGGAACTAACGCAATCTTTCGGCATCAACGTTCCCGTTCTGCTGACGCTAACCTACGGCGCCGGCGTTGCGCTCGCTGGCTTTGCCGGTGTGCTCGCCGCACCGATCCAACACGTCAACCCGTCCATGGGGTCGGATCTCGTCATCATCGTCTTTGCCATCGTGGTGATCGGTGGGCTGGGCTCAATCTTCGGTTCTGCAATGACCGGCCTCGGCCTCGGCGTGATCGAGGGCCTGACCAAGGTCTACTATTCTGAAGCCTCCACGACCGTCGTCTTCCTCGTTATGGCGCTCGTTTTGCTGTTGCGCCCGGCTGGCCTATTTGGCCGCGAGGAGGGCTGAGATGTCGCCGGCTATTCAACGATCGCTGCTCGTCGTGTTGGCCGCGCTTCTCATCGCGGTGCCCTTCTTCCCGCAGATCGTCTATCCCGTCTTCGTGATGAAGGTAATGTGCTTCGCGCTCTTCGCATGCGCCTTCAATCTGCTACTCGGCCATACGGGGATCGTCTCATTCGGACACGCGGCCTTTTTTGGCGGGGCGGCCTATATCACCGGCTACACCGTGCGCGAAATGGGCATGACGCCGGAAATCGGCATCATCGCCGGAGTGATCTTCGCTGGATTGCTGGGCGCCGCGTTTGGAGCACTGGCGATCCGCCGTCAGGGCATTTATCTCGCCATGATCACGCTCGCGCTGGCGCAGATGGTGTACTTCACGTTTCTGCAGGCGCCGTTCACGGGGGCGGAAGACGGCATGCAGCCGATCCCCCGCGGCAAGCTCTTCGGGCTCATCGATCTGCGTAGCGACTTCAATCTGTATTTCTTCGTGCTGGCCTGCGTCGCTGGCGGGCTGTGGCTTGTCTATCGCATCGTCAACTCGCCGTTTGGCGAAGTGCTGCGTGGCATTCGCGAGCACGAGCCGCGGGCGCGCTCACTGGGTTATGCGGTGAATCGCTACAAGATCCTGGCGTTCGCGCTGTCGGCGGGGCTGTCAGGGCTCGCAGGATCGCTCAAGTGTCTCGTGTTCCAGCTCGCCGCGCTGACCGACGTCCATTGGCACATGTCCGGCGACGTGATCCTCATGACGCTGCTCGGCGGCATGAACTCCGTGTTCGGCCCGGCTATCGGCGCTGCCCTCATCTCGATGCTGCATCATTACTTCGACGCGCTCGGCGCCTGGGTCACGATCGTCGTCGGGCTGATTTTCATCGTCTGTGTGCTCGTGTTCCGCCGCGGCATCGTGGGCGAGCTCAATCACATGCTTCAGGTTCGTCAAACGTCTGTTCCCCGCCTCAAGGAAAGCACCAATGCCTCGGTTTGAACGCAAGGCCATCCTCGAAAAATTCCATGACATGATCCGTCGTGGCGAACCGATCATCGGCGGCGGAGCCGGAACCGGCATCTCCGCCAAGTGCGAGGAAGCCGGCGGCATCGACCTGATCATCGTCTATAACTCCGGCCGCTACCGGATGGCGGGACGCGCCTCGTCGGCCGGATTGCTCGCCTATGGCAACGCCAATGACATCGTCAAAGAAATGGCGGTCGAGGTTTTGCCTGTTTGCAAGAAAACGCCGGTCATCGCTGGCGTGAACGGCACCGATCCCTTCATCATCATGCCGGTGTTTCTGAAAGAGCTGAAGGAACTGGGCTTCTCCGGCGTACAGAATTTCCCAACCGTCGGCATCATCGACGGCACATTTCGCGTGAGCCTGGAAGAAACCGGCATCAACTTCTCCAGCGAGATCGACATGATCCGCCAGGCGCATGAACTCGACCTGCTGACGACGCCCTATGTCTTCTCCGCGGAAGAAGCGATTGAAATGGCGAAGGCCGGCGCCGACCTGATCGTGCCGCACATGGGCGTCACCACCGGCGGCTCGATCGGTGCCACGACCGCCAAGTCGCTCGCCGAATCCGTGAAACTCATCGACGAGTGGGCGGAGGCCGCGCGGCGCATCCGCAAGGACGTCATCATCATCGCGCACGGCGGACCGATATCGTCGCCCGAGGATGTCGACTTCGTTCTCAAAAACAGCGCACATTGCAACGGATTCTATGGCGCGAGCAGTGTGGAACGTCTGCCTGTCGAGACGGCGATCGCCAACCACATTAAAACATTCAAAAACCTGACATCGCTCAGGGATCAGGGAGGAAAGAAAAAATGGCACGCGTCTACAACAGCGCAGTGATGGACATTTCGCTGGGTGAAGCCTGGGCGGTGCTGCGCGATTTCAATGCCCTGCCCATTTATCACCCGTTTTTCTCCAAGAGCGAGATCGAAGGCGGTAAGCCGTCGGACCAGATCGGCTGCGTGCGCAATTTCTATACGCACGAAGGCGGCCACATCCGGGAGGAGCTGCTGACCCTTTCCGATCGCGAGCACACCTGCTGCTATCGGATTCTGGAGGCAACGCTGCCGGTGCAGAACTATGTCGCCGAGATGCGCCTCAAGACTATCACGGAAGGCAACAAGACGTTCGGTGAGTGGTGGGCGGAATACGATGTCGCGGACAAGGATGCCGAAAGCGTCCACCAGATCGTGAGCGACACGTTCCGTCTGGCGTTCGAAGGCGCCGTCAAGGTCGCGCGCACCAAGAAGGGCTGATCAGCGGAGGTCCACCCATGGGCAGCAGCGCTTACGTCGTCGGCACCTACGATACCAAGGCCGAGGAATTGCGCTACGTCGCGGGTCTGCTTCGCGAGGCGGGGCTATCGGTGCGGACGGTGGATGTCGGTACCAAATCGCCGGCGACCGATGCGGATTTTTCAGCCACCGACGTGGCCGGATATCACCCGCAGGGAGCGGATGCTGTTCTGAAGACCGGCGATCGCGGCACAGCCGTCACCGCGATGACGACCGCGCTGCTGCGATTCATAGATTCGCGCGATGATGTCGGCGGCATGATCGGCCTGGGCGGCTCGGGTGGCACCGCAATCATAGCCCCGGCCATGCGTTCACTGCCAATCGGTATGCCGAAGCTGATCGTTTCGACAATGGCGGCGGGAAACGTCAGCCAATACGTCGATGTGCATGACCTCATGATGATGTATCCGGTCACGGACATTGCCGGGCTTAACCGGCTATCGCGCGTCATTCTTGCCAATGCCGCGCACGCGCTTGCGGGCATGATGCAACGTCAGCCGCCAGTCAGTACCGATTTGCGGCCGGCGCTCGGGCTCAGCATGTTCGGCGTCACCACGCCGTGCATCCAGCAACTGACGCAGCGGCTCGGAAAAGATTTCGAGTGCCAGGTTTTTCACGCCAATGGCCCCGGCGGTCGGGCACTGGAAGCCATCGCTTTCGCGGGACTACTGCGTGGCATGGTCGATCTCACGACAACGGAAGCCGCGGATCATCTCCTTGGTGGAGTATGCACCGCGGGGCCTGAGCGTTTCGATGTCGTCGCGAAGACGGGCATTCCCTGGATCGGTTCGTGCGGCGCGCTCGACATGGTCAACTTCTGGGCGCCAGAAACCATTCCGGAGAAATATCGCGGTCGCCTTTTCCACGCGCACAATGCGAACGTCACGCTGATGCGAACGACGGCAGACGAACTGCAGGAGATCGCGGCCTGGATCTGCACCAAGCTCAATGCATCTCCCGGTCCCGTACGCATGCTCCTGCCCTTAGGCGGCGTATCCATGCTCGATGCACCCGGACAGAAGTTTTACGATCCGGACGCCAACGCCGCTCTCTTCGCCGCCTTCGAGCGATTTTTCACCGCGAGCGAAACGCATCGCCTGGTTTCGATACCGCACCACATCAATGCACCAGCGTTTGTGGATGCAGTTGAACTAGAGGTTCGCGATCTTCTTTTGAGTTAGCGTGAACTCGCTGGTCGCCTTCTAAAAAATATTTGGGTCGCCGCGCGACCCAACGACGCGTAGCGCTTCGGAGATGTCTTCACGCATCCCACAGTCAAAGGGCGTAATTGCGATTCTCGGTCAAGAGGCTTTCCGCACAAATAAACCCCCACGTCAGGTTCGGTCCGATCGTCGTGCCAGGACCGACGGCGCGGGTACCAATGGGATTGGCCATGCTTAAACCGGCGGCATAAAGCCCGGGAATGATGCTGCCATTGTCCCGCAGCACTTGCCCCTTCGCATTGGTCCTTGCGCCGCCCTTAGTGCCCAGAATCGAGCGGTTCATGGGCATGGCATAGAACGGAGCAACTTCTATCGAGCCTAGAGCATTTTCTTTGCCACCGGCTTTGAAGCGCTCCCACACACTTTCCCCTCGATGGAAATCGAGATCCCTGCCATCCCTGCAGTACCGATTGTAGCGTACGATCGTCGCTTCCAGAGCGTCCGGAGGCAGACTTATTTTTGTTGCGAGCCCTTTGAGCGATTCAGCTTTGACCAGCCAACCAGGCGTCTTTCTGGCGTACCAGATGAATGGCATGGCTTGCCTAAGGAACCTTCGATCTGCGATCACCCAGGCTGGAAGATGCACAGGCTTGCCGGTGGCAGGATCGCGGTGGTCGATGGCTTCGCCGATATTGTAATCCAGTTCGCTGACAAATCGTTGCCCGTGCCTATCCACCACGATCGCATGAGGCTCCGCCTGGAAGATGAGCGGAATTCCATGCGGCTTTCCCTGATAGCGCGTTGGCATGGCTGGATAGATATTCGCCTGATCCATACGTGCGAGTTTTGCGCCGACGGACTCGGCCAAACGCTGCCCATCGCCTTCATTGGCTCTGGGGCTCCCCAACAAGTCGAGAGGGCCACTGAAATGCTTCTGACGCAGCTCGGGGTCCCATTCGAACCCTCCGGTGGCAATGACGACCCCACGCCTAGCCTGGAACTTCTTTTGCGTCCCTCTGCAATCCGCGACAACTCCGTGCACTGCACCGGTGTCATCAATCAGTAGTTCGATTGCTCGTGCGTTCAGCTCAATCTTGCAGCCGTTGTCCAGACACCCTTTCAAAAGCCCGGTGATGAGCGCACTGCCCTGCGCACGGCTTCCGGTGAGAAACCGCCATATCAACCGTGGCAAGAACCGTAGAGTTGCCGCGATAGGATTGTGGTAGAGATCTCCGTCGTAGACTTCTTGATAGGTGTATCGGTGCGGGAGCGTCGAAGGTCGCAGGCGTCTCGCGTACCTCCCGAGTTGCGATTTTCGCAATGGCATCGGCGATAGCATGCGACCGCGCATTTTTCCGCCGGGACATTCTGCCATAATGTCCGGCTCTTCCGTTAGCTGGAAGTCCAGTGGCGTAGTGTTTTCAAGAAACTCCAGCGTCTTTGGCGCATTCTGAACGAAGGCCTGCCAGAGCTCGTCTTCTTCCTCCTGCCAATCTTCTGGCGATGCGGCTCGGATGTATTCGAGAGCTTCCTCTTGACTATCTGAGATTCCAGCTTTCGCAGCGTGGTGGTTGGCGGGAATCCAAGTACCAGCACCAGACATTGCACTGGTTCCGCCCAGGAATTCGGTTTTCTCCAGTATCGTAACGCCGAGACCGCCCGCAGCACTTCGCAAAGCGGTGGAAAGAGCGGCTGATCCGGAACCGATGACAAGCACATCGCACACGGCTTCCTGATTATTGTCTGTCATGTCCGCCTTGATGGATCAGTGAGAGTATTGTCGTACGGGGGCACAATGGACAGTCTCGGTCTCTGGCGATTGAACAATCAATACGACGAGATGATTGATTCCAGACGCGCCGAATGGCGGGTGATCTGACCATACGTCCGCATGCGCCGCGCATGAGGAAGCCGGGGTTTGCAGGGTCCGACGGGCATCGCATTGCAGCTATCTGCACGTTATCTCGAACACCGGATTGTCGCAAACCCAGCGAGGATTGAGTGTCGCGGGTCAAACCAATGATCACCCGTTTAAGGGGTTGCCGTTTCATGCAAACGGACTATCGTGTTCAAGAAATCGAGAGTTGGCGATCCATTTGAAGCCACGGATCCCCGGCAGCACCATCAGGTGACGGATGGAATGTTTTGCGTTGCGCGCAAGGAGCCGAAGCGTAAGATTTTACTCTTACTCGGTCGAAGGTCCCCCAGGACATACACATGGCATAATTTAGAAGTCAGGCTGCGTAGCGTGTCCGTGCCCTGATAGATAGCCGCCCGGAACGGGCCTACCAAAGAGGAACCCAGCATGCGTTTGAAAAGCTTAGCCTGCGCCGTCGCAACAGCGGCCATGCTCTCGGGAGCCGCTCATGCCGATGTCCTGATCGGCTCGGCAGGACCGACGAACAATGCCGAAGCCCTATTCGGCACGACTTGGATGAACGGTATGGATCTGGCGGTGCGTCAGGCCAACGCCGCTGGTGGCGTGCATGGCCAAAAGCTCGTCCTGCAACGCGACGACGATGGTGGCGATCCCAAGCAGGGCACACTCGTGGCACAGAAGCATTGCGATAATGCCGGCATGCTGGCGGTGATAGCCAACTTCAACAGCGGCGTTACGATTCCCTCGTCGGATGTCTACAACCGGTGCGGCATGCCGCAGGTGACCAACTCCTCGAATCCGAAGATCACCCAGGCTGGCTATAAGAATCTGTTCCGCCCGATTGCCAACGACCTGTCGCAGGGTTCGGCGCCGGCCGAATACGCGCTCGGCTCATTGAAAGCGAAAACCGCTGCGATCGTCCACGACAAGCAGGCCTTTGGTCAGGGCGTTGCCGAGGTGTTCCGCGACAGCTTCACCAAAGGCGGTGGCAAGGTGACATCGTTTTCCGGTGTAACACAGACCGACGTCGACTTTAGCGCTCTTCTCTCCAGCATCCGCGGCGAGAACCCGGACGTGATCTATTTTGGTGGCATCATGCCGGCAGTCGGACTGTTCGTGAAGCAGGCCCGCGAACTCGGCATCAAGGCGACCTTCTTTGCCGCCGATTCCGCTTTCACCCCTGACTTTATTGCCGGTGCAGGTCCGGCGTCGGAAGGTGCCGTCGTCTCCTTCCAGGCACCGCCATATGACTCCTCACCTGCTCTGCAGAAGTTTGCCGCCGACTACAAAAGCGCTTTTGGCGAGGATCCCGGCCCCTATTCGGCCTATGGCTACGTTCAGGCGACCCTGATTATCGAGGCGATGAAGAAAGCGCCCACGCCGCTGACCCGTGCAGCCGTCGTCTCAGAGATTGCCAAGAGCAATTTCGACGGCATCCTCGGCCATGTCGCCTTTACGCCGGAGGGCGAATTGCAGAAGCCCTTCCTGTTCCTCTACACCGTGAAAGACGGAAAGTTCTCACTCGTGAACTGAAACACGACTATCGCCGCTTCCCAACGCCCTGTTGGGAAGCGGCTCTCGTGGCACTTTCCAGCCCACCTACGGCACAGTCTCGCTCGCGTGGCAACGCCGGGCCATCAACGAAGGTCCCGATGGGTTCCCTGATCCTGCAGCAAACCATCAACGCCTTGACCGTTGGATCAATCTACGCGCTGATCGCCCTCGGCTACACTATGGTGTATGGCGTTCTGCGTCTTATCAACTTCGCGCATAGCGAGCTGTTTACCTCAGGTGCTTTCATCGGCCTGTTTCTCGCAGGCGTGCTTGGCATTACCGGCCATCCTGCCGCGGGCCTCATCGTCGGCCTGCTGACCTTTGTTATCATCGGCCTCGCCGGCGTAACTCTCGAGATCGTCGCATATCGTCCCCTGCGCGGCACCGTGCGGCTCGCTCCGATGCTGTCGGCGCTCGGCATGGCTGTGGTGATCCAGAACACCGTGATGCTGCTCGCCGGCCGTCGGCCACTGATCTATCCGTCCTTCCTGCCAAGCGGGGTTATCGACCTGTTCGGCGCAATCGTCACATACAAACAGATCACCATTTTCCTCGTCGCGGTTCTCCTCATGGTCGGTCTCGAACTGTTCGTGAACCGCACCAATCTCGGCGTGCGCGTCCGCGCGGTAGCAGAAAGTGTTGAGACGGCCTCTCTGGTCGGTATCAATCCGAACACGGCAATTTCACTGATTTTCTTTATCGGCCCGGGCCTCGGCGCGGTCGCCGGTATCCTCTACTCCTCGTTCTACGGTGTTGCTACGTTCACAATGGGTTTCGTCATTGGTCTGAAGGCTTTCACCGCAGCCATTTTGGGTGGCATCGGCTCGATCCCAGGCGCCGTGCTGGGCGGCTTCCTGCTCGGCATCATTGAGACCTTCGGCACGGCATGGCTACCCGTGCTAACGGGAGGTCTGATTGGCACGGAATATCGCGACATCTTCGCATTCTCCGTCCTCGTGCTGATCCTGCTGTTCCGGCCGGCGGGTCTGCTTGGCGAGCACGTCAGCGAAGAAACCAGGGTGTACAAGAGTGACTTCTGAGACAGCCCCGATGCGAAGCCCATGGCGCGGCGCGCTGGTGATGTTGCTCGTGCCGATCCTGTTGCTCGTCGTTGCTCCGTTCCTGCCGACCTACCCGATGCGCATCCTCGATCTGATCCTGCTCTACGCGATCCTCGGGCTGGGGCTGAACATCATTGTCGGCTACGCGGGTTTGCTCGATCTCGGCTATGTGGCTTTCTACGCCATCGGTGCCTATTCCTGGGCGCTGCTGGCCTCCGGTCAGTTCGACATCCATCTCCCCTTCTCGCTGGTGCTGCTGATTGGCGCCAGCCTTGCGGGTATCGCCGGCGTGCTGCTGGGTATCCCTGTGCTGCGCCTGCGCGGTGATTATCTCGCCATCGTTACACTGGGCTTCGGCGAGATCATTCGCATATTCATGAACAACCTCGACAGCGTCACCAATGGACCGCAGGGAATAGCCCGCATCGATGAGGCGCACCTGTTCGGCTGGGCGCTGCGGACGCCGCACGATTTCCTCTATCTGCTCGTGGCAATGCTGATCGTGGTCTTCCTGTTCGTATGGCGCGTGCAGGAGAGCGCTCTCGGCACTGCACTCGCCGCCGTTCGCGAGGACCAGGACGCCGCGCGCGGCTGCGGTATCAACACGACCCGGGTGAAACTCATTGCCTTCGGTCTCAGCGCCTTCATCGGTGGCGCCGGCGGTGTCGTCTTCGCCGCGATGCAGAGGTTCGTCAGCCCCGAGAGCTTCACCTTCTGGGAATCGCTGGTGATCGTGCTGGTGATCGTAATCGGCGGCCTCGGCAACCCGTTCGGCGCCCTGCTCGGCGCTACGCTACTGATCCTCATTCCCGAGATGCTGCGCGCCTACGCCGACTACCGGCTGCTGCTCTACGGCATGGCGCTGGTCGTCATCATCCTTGCGCGGCCGCATGGCCTCATCAGCCGCCGGTTCAGCCCGAGCTGGCTGATGCACAGGCTCGGAGGCGGCAAATGCTGAGGTTCGAACATGTCACTAAACAGTTCGGAGCTCTCAAAGCCGTCGATGATGTGTCTTTCGAGGTCAAACCCGGCATCATCACGGCCGTCATCGGTCCGAACGGCGCAGGCAAGTCAACGCTGGTGAACATGGCGGCCGGATCCTACAGCGTCTCCTCCGGCCGCATTCTGATCGGCGACATCGAGCTGCAGAAACTGCCAAAGCACCGCATCGCTCACGCTGGCCTGTCGCGAACCTACCAGAACATCCGCCTCTTCGACGGCATGAGCGTATTGAAGAATCTGGAAGTCGCGCTGGTTCCTCCGAGGACAAGCACCCTGTTCGCCGACACGTTCGGCCTGACTGGCAAAGCGGCACCGAGGATACGACGCGAGAAGTGCCTTGCCGTCCTGGAGCGTCTCGGCCTTGCTCCTCATGCTGATCGACAGGCCAGCAGTCTCGCTTACGGCCAGCAGAAGCTCGTTGAATTGGCCCGCGCCGTCGTCAGCGAGCCGCGGGTGCTGCTTCTCGACGAACCCGCCGCCGGACTAAACCATGGCGAAACCGAGCAGCTTAAACAGCACATCCTCAACCTGCGTTCGCCGGATCTCGCCATCATGCTGATCGAGCACGACATGAAGCTGATCATGTCGATCTCCGATACGATCGTCGTGATGAACCGCGGCCAAGTGCTTGCGCAGGGCACCGCCACCGAAATCCGGGCGAACATCGACGTACAGGAGGCATACCTTGGCCAGCCAGGAGCCAATCGAGAGATCGAGGCCGCTGCTCGCAGTCGACGCAATCGAGTCCGGATACGGGAAGGTGAAAGTATTACATGGTATTAGCCTGGAGGTGCTGCCCGGCGAGATCGTCTGCATCATCGGCCCGAATGGCGCCGGCAAGACAACGCTTCTGCGCACCATCAGCGGATTGAACCGGGCAACCCGCGGCTCGATCCACTTCAAAGGCGAGGACGTGACAGGGCAGAAGCCTCACCAGATGGTGCGCAGGGGGGTCGGCCACTGTCCTGAAGGACGACGCGTCTTTCAGCTTTCGGTCGAGGAGAATCTGATCACCGGCTTCGTTCCAGGTCGTGGCAAGAGCTTCGCCGAGCTACGCGACCAGGTTTACGAACTATTCCCGATCCTGGGCGAGCGGCGCAATCAGTCCGGCGGTCGTCTTTCGGGCGGCCAGCAGCAGATGCTGGCGATTGGCCGTGCACTGATGAGCAGCCCCGAACTCTTGCTTCTGGACGAGCCGTCGCTTGGCCTCGCGCCGCTTGTCATTCGTCAGATCTTCGAGATCGTGTTGGGTCTGGCCGAGAGCGGAGTCTCGATCATTCTCGTCGAACAGAACATCGATCTGTCCTTCGAGGTCTCGGACTATGTCTATGCCCTGGAGCACGGAGCATTGCAGTGCTCCGGCCCCGCGGCGAAAATGGCGAGCGATCCGCGCATCAAGGACATCTACCTACCCGGCCTCGATAGCCATACGCATTGACCGCGTTACCGCCGGAGGGCGCACCCGTCGGCGGCTGGTGCTATGCGGTACCCTGTGTAATCAGTGACCTTACAAATCGGATCATTGCATGCGTTTCACGCTGCTCCGCCGAGGTAGGCTTTGCGCACCTCAGGATCGTGGGCGAGATCGGATGCTGTACCTGAAACAGCCACGCGACCGTGCTGAAGCACGTAGGCGCGATCGGCCAGATCCAGCGCCATACGCGCGTTCTGTTCGACAAGCAGGATAGTGATGCCCTGCACCTTCCAGCCGTGCAGGACCTCATAAACCTGATCGACGAAACGGGGTGACAGGCCCATGGATGGCTCGTCGATGCACACGAGACTCGGCTTACGCAGCCACGCGCGCGCCAGCGCAAGCATCTGCTGCTCACCGCCTGACATAGTGCCGGCAAGCTGTGTCCGTCGCTCCTTGAGACGCGGAAACGCCTCGTAGACGCGTTCAAGGTCGCTTTCCAGATCCTGCGCCACGCGCCGCCGCGGATAGGCCCCGAGCAGCAGGTTCTCGTACACTGACATTTCCGGGAATACACGCCGTCCCTCCGGCACGCTGGCGACACCGCGCGCGATGATTTCGTCCGGGCGCAGGCTGCCGGTACGCGTGCCGTCCAGCGTGATCGTGCCTTTGGAGGGGCGTACGAGGCCGAGCACGGATTTGATGGTGGTCGATTTTCCGGAGGCATTGCCGCCAAGGACGGCAACCACTTCGCGTGCGCCGACCGTCAGGCTGACGTCGAAGAGCGCCTGCACGCTACCGTAGTGAACATCAACGGCGTCAATGACGATGCGGGGAGCGGTCTCAGCCATGGTGCGCATCCTGAAAATTCAGACCCGAACGGCTGCGGCCAAGATAGGCTTCCACAACCTCGGGATGGTCGAGCGCATGGTCCGGCGTGTCTTCGACAAGGACACGTCCCTGATTGAGCACCACGACTCTGTCAGCGATGCGCCGCACGAGCGACAGTTTGTGCTCAATTACAAGGATGCCCATGTCGCGATGCGTGCGCCTCAGGTCCAGAATGAGCTGCGTAAGCTCCTCGGTCTCGGTCGGATTCATGCCTGCGCTCGGCTCGTCGAGGAGCAGATAGCGCGGCTCGGCCGCCAACAGACGGGCAATCTCCAGACGACGCCGGTTGGCGTAGGATAGTCCGAGTGCGGGCTGATCGCGGCGAGGCCAGAGGCGCTCGCCGAATAGCTTCAGTGCTGCTTCTGCGGTCGCCTCCTGCGCTGCCACTCTTCGACGCCAGAACGGCAACCCGAGCAGCGCGCCGACGCTTTCCGTCACAGGGCCGATGAGCCTCCCCGAAGTCGTCTCAATAAGACCGCGCTGCACACCGACAAGAACGCTGTCCCAGACGGTGAGTGCCGGAAAAACACGCGACGTCTGAAAGCTACGGCCAACGCCGAGGCGCGCAATACGGTCCGGCGACAGGTGCTCGCTGCGCACGCCGTCGATATGGATGGTACCACCATCGGCTTTTTCTACGCCAGTGATCAGCTGGACGAGTGTCGACTTGCCGGCCCCGTTCGGTCCGACGATGGCTATCGTTTCCCCACGCTGGATTTTCAGGCTCACCCCATCCACGGCCTTGAGACCGCCGAAGGTACGCGAAATGCTGTCGACGAGAATGCCTTCGTTGCCCATCAGCGTGCTCCCAGCAGTCCTTGCGGACGCAGGCGCAGGGCAACCAGCAACAACACGCCGTAGATAATCATCCGCCATTCTGCGAAGCCACGCAGAAACTCCGGCAGGATCGCAAGCGCAAAGCCCGTGAGCGCCGCGCCAGTAAGGTTTCCAAGCCCACCCAGCACCGCCATGGTGAGTACGAGAATCGACGTCTCGACTGAAAAGCTCTCTGGGCTGACAACCTGTTGTACATAAGCGAACAGGCCGCCAGCCAAGCCAGCCATCCCCCCGGAAATTGCGAAGGCGAGGAGGATGTAGCGCCGTACCGGAAGTCCGGCTGACAGCGCCGCAAGTCGATCTTCGCGGATCGCCCGCCAACTGCGGCCGATCGGCGAGCTGACATAGCGCTCGGCGACCATCAGGCCGGCAATCACGAAGCCGAGCACCAGCCAGTATTTCTGCGCCGTCGTCGCAAACCGCACCCCGCCCAGTAATTCGAGCACGGGGTGCGGGATGTTCAGAATCGCCATCGGGCCACGCGTGACCGAAATCCAGTTGAGAAAGATAAGGAACCCGATCTGGCCGATGGCGAGTGTACCCAACGCTGCGGTGTGTCCTGTCAGCTTGAGCAGCGGGATGGCGGCGATCACGGCAACAAGCACGGTAAGTCCGACTGCGACCGCGAGCGTAACGTCAGCGGAAAGCCCATAGGGACGCGCAAGCACACCGACTGAATACGCCCCGACCCCGAAGAAGGCGGCGTGGCCGATGGAGAGAATACCGACCGAGCCCGAGACCAGACTGACGCTCGCCGCGAGTAACGCGAAGATGCAGCCGTAGATGAGCGCTTGCAGGATGTACGTGCTGGTGATGGCCAACGGCACAATAGCCAACGCTGCGCCAACGACGAGAAAGCCCCAAGCTGGGAGGTAATAGGTGCGAACTGCCGATTGCTGGCTCGATGAGGATGCCAGCAGACTGGTTGTCGGCATCGCTCCAGCCGCGGCGCCCGCACCACCCAGAGCATCAAGGCGCCCGCCTCCGAGCAGACCGTTCGGCCGCACGAGCAGCATCAGGAGCAGAAGTGTGAAGGCGATTGCGTCGCGATAGCCGTCCCCTACGTAGGCACTGGCTAGAGATTCGCCGATGCCCAGCAGCAGTCCGCCGACGATGGCACCGGGAATGCTGGCCAGGCCACCGAGCAGCGCGGCAGCAAATCCTTTCAGGCCGAAAGGTATGCCCATCTGCGGAAAGACGCTCTGGAAGTACAAGGCAACGAAGATGCCGCTCAACGCGCCAAGCGCACCTGCGAGGCCGAATGCGATCTGGCGCATCACGTCAGTGCGGATGCCGAGCTGCGCGGCAGCTGTTGCGTCCTGGGCCGTAGCGCGGAGCGCCCGTCCGGTCCAGGTGAACGAGACGAACAGGGTCAACGCAATAGTGGCCGCTGCGCCGAAACTGAATATCACAAGATCCGTCACTGAGATGTAGGCGTTTCCGATAAAGAATGTCGTGCTGGAAATCGACGCTGGAAACGGCTGGCTTTCCGGAGACCAGATGATCTCGGCGGACTGGTCGATGATGGTGCTGATGGCGAGTGTCGACAGGAACGGCGCGATGTAAGGCGCGCCGATCAGCGGGCGCAGCGCGGCTCGTTCAAGCAGCAGACCAAGCCCGGCAACGATGACGACCGAGATCGCAGTAGCCGCGATCAGCGGCAGGCCGAACCAGGAAATGCAACTGAAACCGATGAAAGCGCCCAGCATGAACAGGGCGCCCTGCGCGAAGTTGATGATGTTGGCAACGCCAAATACCAGGCTGAAGCCAAGCGCGATGAGCGCGTAAACTTGGCCAATCGCCAGACCATTGAGGATCTGGCTGAGAAAAAGTTCCATCGTGAAGATCAGCTTGCGTAAACGGGTGGGATCAGGGAATGACAGCAACGCCGTCCTCCAGCACGGAGGACGGCGCTCATGGTCAGATTCGCTCAGTAGAGGACGTAGTTTCCGTTCTTGATGATGATGTATGTGCTGGCCTTGTCGACCTCACGTTCATCATCATACTTTGTGACACCGGTCACACCGTCGAACGCTGGCGCCGAGGCGATCGCGTCGCGAACGTCTTGCCCCGTCAGCGGTTTGCCGGCCTTGAGAACCGCCTGGATCGCGTTGACGCCCACAGCGATCGAGTCATAGGCCAGCGCGGAGTACTGGTCCGGAAGCTTGTTGTACTTCGCCTTGTAAGCATCAACGAAAGGCTTCACCTTAGGGTTGTCGGTAAAGAACGTCGTATAGAGCAAAATGCCCTCGGCATCTTTTCCGGCCAGCTCGATAAACTTCGGATTGCTGAGCGGATCGGGGGCGCCCACCGGGATGGTGACGCCGCCTTGACGAAGCTGCTGCACGAAGGCCGAGGCCTCCTGGTAGTGGACGGGCAGGAAAACCACATCCGGGCTGAGCGACTTGATCTTGCTCACCAGAGGGCGGAAATCGCGGGCATTGGGTGCGATCGGCTCGAGCAGTACGACCTCGCCGCCACGCTTTTCAATCGCAGCCTTGGTGAGGGTTGCTGTCACCTGACCCCAGTCGTCCTGAAAGAAGGGGATCGCAATCTTCGTGCCTTTCAGCTTGTCAATCACCAGCTCGGCATGCAGCGGAGCGAGCTTGTCCTGCCGGATGTTCTGGCGGAACTGATAGGGGCTGAACTTCGGGAAATCCGGATGCGATGAAGAGGGACTGACGTGCGGGATTTTGGCTTCCGCGAGAATTGGTGCGGCCGCCAGCGACGCCGTGGTGGTGAACGAGCCGACCACGAACACCAGACCCGGCGTGTTCGCAAATTTCTGGGCGATGCTCGCAGCTTCCTTCGGTGAGTTGCGATCGTCCTCGTACAGGATCTCGATTTTGCGACCCTCGACGCCACCCGCTGCATTCACTTGCTCCGCGTAGAGCTGAACGGATTCACGGAATCGTTCGCCGAAATTGGCGAGATTGCCCGTTAGCGGGGCGAAAAAACCAATCTTGATCGGCTCTGACGCAAAGGCAGCGGTGCTTGTGACAGCAGCACCAAGTGAAAGCGCCAAGCCAATGGCAGCACGGCGGAGCTTCATGATCATGACCTCTTTTTTGCTCATTTCTATGGCTCAACTTATTGGTCTGCCCCCTCGCTACGAACTAAGAAATTCTTCTTTGCTTTGGAATACGCGCACGATCCGGGCTATTGCGACCACTCCATTGAAATCGGCAGGTCTCTCAACTGGCAACGAAGCATCAGACCCGCGTACCGGTTCGCTGTTCACCGAAGTCGGGGTGAAGTAGCCCCCTGCGGCTGCGGGTTAATTTGCTAATCCCGCGACGACGTTCGCAACCGGTTTCTAGATAAAATCCGCCTGACAAGTATCAGCGGACGGGCATTCGTACACTCTTACAATTTGATTTTTATTCACGAGGACATGCTGAAGCCACCGCTCATTATGATAAGTTCAGCCGCTCCACTCGGAGCAACTCATGTCGTCCAACATTTCGAAGCGATCGGCGGACACACATTCTTCCGTGTCCCAGGCGCCCCTGTCGTTAAACACTCAAAGGCATGATTTTGAACGAGCACTGCGCGAGGCTCCGGATCTTGAAACGCGTGTATCTTACATCTCGAATTTTCAATCCGGTAAAACAGCATTCGCGACAAGCTTGGGTCTCGAGGATCAGGCCATCCTTCACGCCATCTCAGTGAGCGGCGCGAAAATCGACGTCTTCACTTTGGACACTGGCAGACACTTTCCAGAAACGCTCGATACACTGGAGATCTCTGAGCGTCGGTATGGGTTGCGCATTCGCGTTATCTCACCGGATCATCACGACGTTGAGCAATTCACCGCTCGCGAGGGTATCAACGGCTTCCGGCTGTCTATTGAGGCTAGAAAAGCGCGCGCACCACCCGAGGTTTTCGGATTAGGCGTAATCACGCTGATACCCGCCTTAGCGAGATCGGGCCAATCCTTGATCTCCTTGGGATTACCCTTGCGCACGAGGAACACAATCGTCGACGTGTAGGGTGATGAATTACTGGGCAACCGTGTCTGCCAGTCGGAGGGAATGAGCTTTCCGAACTCATGCAAAGCGTCAATGTCGTAGGCGAGCGCCAATGTTACGACATCAGCCTCCAAGCCGTCGATTACGGAGCGTGCCTGCTTAGCCGCCCCGCCGTGCGATTGCTTGATCGTCAGCGTTTCTCCGGACTTCTCTTTCCAATACTTGATGAAAGCGGTATTGAAATCCTGATAGAGTTCACGCGTCGGATCATAGGAGACGTTGAGCAGCGTAGTGTTTTGGGCAAATGCTGAGCTCGCAAAAGCGGTGATAGCAACGCTGGCGATAGCACTGGCAAGCGTCTTTCGACGCGATAAGATCGTAGTCATGGTATTTTCCTGTCTGGTTTTCGATTAACGTCAATGCGACGTCAGTCAACTGACGGCTTGCACATATTTCGTTACGTGCGAGTAATCGCGATACCGCCCGGTTCCGCAGGCACTGCGGTGCAGAATACTTTGAACGTAAAGCGGTCAATCGCAGCACTAGAACCACCATGGTGCCAGCGCGATACGCTCGTGATCGTCCATGTTTCCGCAGTCTTCGATAGAACGCGTTGGCGCATCGACTGACTGAATTTTGGAGCCGATTGACTCCGCATGGCGAGCGTAGAGGCCCCGCAGAAAATCAAGGATGACATTCATTCAGCCACCTTAGAGCAGTAGTGGGAGCCCTGAACTTTGCCTCAGCAACAGCAATAATTTCGAACCGCCAAAGGGCTCATATAGGCGCTGCGAAATGTATTGGAGAGAGTACTCTGAAATGAATGTGCCATTTGCCAACTCCCTAGGCTCAGAGTCCACGAAGAGACTTCGTGGCGCCTTAGCGTTTGATGACGCGGCGCAAGTTTCACCACCGAAATCACCGCGATCGGAACCGAATAGGTCTCGACATTGATAATGTTTATTGCGACGGCGGTTCTTCCAAACCAATAGTTTTTTCGAAGCTTATGAATGTGCTGAGCTTGATCGTGGCGGCATTATCTGCGCCTCCGTCGCGGAGAACATGATCGTCCGATTAAGAAAAAATCGAACTTGCTTTCACCGCCCATAGCACGCCGTCATCCTCGGCAACGCGTTCCTTCGCGTCGTTGGAATAGATCCGAGAAATGGGTAGCGGTTTCGAGAATCCCGCATTCTTCCGTCGGCTGTTTAAACGCGTGACCGGCCTCACGCCCAGCGCGTACAGCAAGCGCATCCAGGCGCCCGTATTCACGCGCGTGGATCGGCTATAGTACAGGTTCCAACTCGTCAAAAGGAAGCGTGATGAGAGCGGGCAGGTACCAGCCCCGACAAATCCTTTAAGCTCACGGTGACGCCGTGCCGGTCGATCTCTCGATCTCGCAGCTCGTATCCACTTTGCCGCGGCTTTTGCCCGAACGGGCGGCCGCGCAGCGCTCGCGAAATGCATCCGACGCCGGATCAACCACGCCA
>JAEYYQ010000445.1 GCA_023428365.1 Pseudomonadota bacterium
TGGCGTGGTTGATCCGGCGTCGGATGCATTTCGCGAGCGCTGCGCGGCCGCCCGTTCGGGCAAAAGCCGCGGCAAAGTGGATACGAGCTGCGAGATCGAGAGATCGACCGGCACGGCGTCACCGTGAACGCAGCTCCGGTCACTTTGCTCGCCGCGGTCGGCCTAACGATTGAAGTCTCGACCGTCGAGATGCAGCAGGTCGAAGGCGAACACGAACGGGCTCATTGGTTCGCGAGTCAAGTCGCTCCCGCTCGCGGATACCGCCGTGAAAGTGATCGAGCGCTTATGGCCATCTCTGGTTTGCCTCCGTGTTGTTCCGAAATCCAAAACCAAAGCCCTTCCCAAACACAGCCTCCGAACGACGATACTATAGCTTTCTTCGAAGCGTCCCAGGAGGCGGCCGAAATCCGCGCCCACGACGCTGCGAAGCTAGCTTGCGAGGGGCGAGGAGCAGCTATTGCCTTCCGCAACGGTCAACCGCATGCGTGCCGGTGAGGATAAGGTGCGAGTCTTTGTCTAACCGTAGGCGACGCAGCCGCGCGTGTTGTCAATGATAACGACAACCTTGCCGTATCCGAACCCCGCGACGGCAATGTTGGCCGCGCCGACGCGGAGAACTGTTCCTCGCACCGAGAACGGTTTGCGGTCGTCCTGATATACCGGTCGATACGAAGGCTTTCCTTACTACCTGGATTGGCTCTCAGGAGGCGGCGCATCCAACTTTCCGCCCGCGCGATCACTATCCGCATCAAGGAAAATGCGCTCGGCGGCGCCATCGAGATCGTCATACTGGCCGCTGCGCAAGGACCACAGGAAGGCCGCAAGAGCCGCTCCGCCCAGAAGCAAGGCCAAGGGAATGAGATAGACGAGACTGCTCATTCGGCTGGCTCCAATGCTGCCTGGCGAGAGTCCGCGCGTGTCGGCGAAGCGCTGACCACCCTGTCCTGCGCGAGCTTGCCCGATTTCAGGCGAAGCGCATTGGCGACAACGAGGACGGAAGAGAACGACATGGCCAGCGCTGCGATCAACGGTGTCACGAAGCCTGCGATGGCAATGGGCAGCGCGACGGCATTATAGACGATTGCCAGGGCGAAATTCTGCCGCACGAGACGGCCCGCATCCCGCGAAATGGCCAGGGTTGCCGGTACGGGATCAAGACTCTCGCGCAGGAACACGAAGTCCGCAGCATTGCGTCCGATGTCGGCGGCGCTTGCCGGCGCCATCGAAACGTATGCGGCTGCCAGTGCCGGTGCATCGTTGATGCCGTCACCAACCATCAGCACTTGGCGGCCTTGCGCGGCCATCTGCTTCAACCGAGCGACCTTCTCGGCAGGCAGCAGGCTTGATGCAAAATCACCGATGCCGAGCTGCAACGCCGTTGCAGAAACCGCGCCAAGTGCGTCACCGGAAAGGATGATAATGCGGAGGCCCTGCTTGCGCAGGGCATAGATTGCCGGACCCGCTTGCGGGCGCATCTCGTCCTCGAAGGTAAAGCGCGCCGCCAGTCGCCCATTCCGGCCGAGCACCGTGCTGGAATTCTGATCGCGCATCCCGTCGGCAAGTGCCCATTCAGGTCGGCCGAGCCGGTAGCTGCTCGAACCGACGCGCGCTTCGATTCCGAGTCCCGGATGCTCGATCACATCGGAAAGGATTACGTCCGCCGCAGGTTCCTCCCCGATCGCGCGCGACAGCGGATGGCGCGAAAGACTGGCAATCCTCGATGCGATCGCGGGATCATGCGGAGAGGCGGCGTCCTTCGCAACAAGGCGCGGTTGGCCCAGAGTAAGCGTTCCCGTCTTGTCGAACACCACGGTGTCGACTTCGGCGATCCGCTCGATGGCTGAGCCGTCCTTGACCAGGATGCCGTTTTCGAACAAGCGGCGTGCGGCCATCACCTGCACGATCGGTACGGCGAGGCCGAGCGCGCAGGGGCAGGTGATGATGAGCACCGCAATTGCGATCGTCACGGCGGCGTGCCAGTCGCCAGCGGCGAGCATCCAGCCGAGGAAGGTCAGGAACGCGGTCGCGTGGACGACAGGTGAGTAGAGCGCCGCGGCTCGATCGGCGAGACGGCGATAGCTCGCGCGTCCGCCCTCTGCTGCCTCCATAAGCCGCATCATCTCTGCAAGAAACGACGCTCCCGCCCGCGCAGATGCTATGATAGTCAGAGGTCCGGAAAGGTTGAGCATACCGGCCTGCACAGTCGATCCGGGCCTCACGCCTCGCGGCGCGCTCTCACCGGTGGCGACGGCGCAGTCTAGATCCGACGCCCCCTCGGCGACCACGCCGTCCACTGGAATACGGTCGCCTGCTGCAATCGCAATCCGCATCCCCGGCTCGATCTCATCGACCGGCAGATAGTCGCGACTTCCGTCTTCTCGCAGGACCGTTGCTCCGCGCGGCGCAAGGCGTGCCAGGCCATGCACGGCGATGCGAGCGCGCTCGCGCATGATATGGTCGAGGGTTCGTCCGATCAGGAGAAAGAAGATCAGTGATGTTGCGGCATCGAAGTAGGCATGCGGGCCGCTGTGAATTGTATCGTAGAGACTGAGTCCAAATGCCAGACAGATCCCAACCGATATCGGCACATCCATATTGGTACGGCGACGACACAGTGCGCCCCACGCGGAAACAAAAAAGATACGGCCTGAATACAAAAGAGCCGGCAGCGCCAGCGCCGCCGATATCCAATGGAAGACGTCGCGTGTCGCAGGGTCCGCTCCGGACCAGACCGACACCGAAAGCAGCATGATGTTCATGGCCGAGAAGCCAGCGATCGCCAGCGCCCGGATCAGGCGCCCGAGCTCCGGATCTTTCCGATCCTCATCGGTGCCGGTGATGTGTCCTGGAACCCCAAGTTTCTCCAGGGCGCCCAGGAGGTCGGGAGCCTCGTCGCCGCGCCATTTCACGCTGACCCGTTTCGTCGACAGGTTGACCCGGGCGTGCTCGATCCCTGGGATCCGCGTCAGCCCGGTCTCCACCGTTCGGATGCAGCCCGCACAGTGCACACCCGGAACCGACAGTTCGATCCTGTGGAGGCCTTCCTCGAGAGTCCTGCTTGCGATCCAGACCTCCTTGCGCGCGGCGGAGCAACCGCCGGATGCGTCTTGGCTATCCGGATGTGCGCGGCAGCTCATCTGATCGCCTTGTAACTGTGCCAAGTCGCGTGGCCGAGCAACGGGAAGATGACGATGAGGCCGAGCAGGGCGGTAGCCAATGAGAGCAGGAAGAGCACGAGCACGATCGCGCCCCACACCAACATCACTGGCAGATTGTTCCAGACCAGCGAGATGCTCGTGCCCATCGCGGTGAAGGCGGCGGTGCGTTCGGCCAGCAGCATGGGAATCGAGAAGGTGCTTATGGCG
The DNA here is from genome assembly GCA_023428365.1 of Pseudomonadota bacterium. Taxonomy (GTDB): domain Bacteria; phylum Pseudomonadota; class Alphaproteobacteria; order Rhizobiales; family Hyphomicrobiaceae; genus ZC4RG25. The sequence goes on from JAEYYQ010000445.1 coordinate 3,366, forward strand.
AAGGAAAAGGCTGCGAACAGTCCGCCGACCGCTGTTCCGACGATGAGCATGCCCCATCCTTCGGGCGTGGCTATCAGCATCCGAACGATGTCGTCGAGACCGGGAAACGGCCTCAACCCGAAGAACAGTGCATAGATGATGACGGCCGCGCGCATCCATACGAGCATGAGGAGACACATGATGGCGCCGGTGAACCAGACTTGCGCTCCCGATCCGGCCTGGACGAAGATCATGCGGGCCAAGCTTACCTTGCGACCTTCCTCGATGTCGCGGCTCTTCTGGTAGAGGCCGATTGCGATCAGCGGGCCGACCACCATGAAACCGGCAAGCGCCGGAAACAGGATATAGTCCACCTGTAACCGGAACAGGCCCCATATGACGGCCAGCGAAATCGCGAATACGATGAGTCCATATGCGAGGCTCGGCAACGGCGTGCGCCAGAGGTCACGCCAGCCAGCCGCGAGCCAACCGAAAGCCGCACTGGCCGGAAGGTTTCGCTGACGTTGCATTGCCAGAGGAACGGCGGTGCTCTCGGCGTTCTCCATCGTTGCCATGACGTCCTTTCCCTCAACAGGCCGATCGAGCCGCGCGAAATATTCCGTTTGTGCCAACCGACTTTGCGTGTGGCACGCAGTCCGGCTGCGAAGCGAGCGCGACGTAGACCAGATGGGCGTTGGCGACGATAAGTATGGCGACGCTCACACTGGCAATCAGGATCGCGACAAGTCGCCAGCTGACGCTGGTGGCCTTCGGATTATCACGCGTTGTACTCATCACTCCCCTCCGCCGAGAGTGCCGACATAAACCGTAAGCAGCTTGATATCGATCGGGGACAGGCGCTCTTCCCAGTGCGGCATGTGCCCCTGGCGGCCGGATAAGATAGACGTCAAGACTGACTGGGCATCGCCGCCGTAGATCCAATGCTTGTCGGTCAGGCTTGGTGCTCCGACATCGCGGCTGCCAGTCCCGTCTTCGCCGTGACAGGATGCGCAATTGGCGGCGTAAATTTCCTTCCCTGCGTCCGTTCGCGCCCGGCTTTCGTCGGAGAGATCCTGACCGGAGAGAGAGTGGACGTACGCCGCCGCGTTTTGGACCGCGTTGAGATCGAGGATGCCGTCACGACCGAACGCCATCATCTGGGAGATGCGTGTCTGCGGATGCGTGGAGTTGATGCCGACGCGTATCGTCTCGGCGATGGTTTCAGGTTCACCGCCCCACAGCCACGCTTTGGCGGCCAGATTAGGATAGCCGGGTCCGCCAGTCCCGTTCGCGCCATGGCACACCGCACAGTTGTCGATGAAGAGCGTACGTCCTGTCTCGCGTACGTGGCGCATCAGGACAGGAT
>JAEYYQ010000572.1 GCA_023428365.1 Pseudomonadota bacterium
CTGCCGATGAGTTTATTTGCGTACCCGGTTCCTCCGGAGCTGTTGGCATCGCCCTCCACGACGTTACCGGAGCCGGTGCCGCTGGAACTGTTGCCGTCACCGAACACGCCGTTGCCGGACAGTGAGCCGGAGGTGGAGTTGAGGCTGCCGAACACGAGGTTGCCCGCGCCGGTACCGTAGGCGGAGTTGGCGCTGCCGAAGACGGCATTGCCTGAACCTGTACCGCCAGAGCTGTTGGCGTCACCAACGACGATGTTGCCCGATCCGGTGCCACCGGAACTGTTGCCGTCACCGAACACGCCATTGCCGGACAGTGATCCGGAGGTGGAGTTGAGGCTGCCGAACACGAGGTTACCCGCGCCGGTGCCATAGGCCGTGTTGGCGCTGCCGAAGACGGCGTTGCCTGATCCGGTCCCGCCCGCGCTATTGGCGTTGCCGGAGACGACGTTGCCTGACAGCGGTCCGACGGCGCTATTCAAGCTGCCATCGACATCGTTGCCCGATGCGAAGCCCGCTGCGAGGTTGGCAAAACCAGAGACGCGATTGCCGGACAACGTGCCATAAGCCGCGTTGGCATCGCCATCGACGAGGTTGCCGGAGCCGAGGCCGCTGGTGGTGTTGCCGCTGCCCTGAACGAGATTGCCGGACAATGAGCCATTCACGGTGTTGCCGTCGCCGATAACCCCGTTGCCTGATCCGGTTCCCGTGGCGCTGTTCAGGCTACCTATGACGATATTGCCGGACCCAAGGCCGTTTGCCGTATTTCCGATGCCGATGACACCGTTGCCCGTGAGGCTGCCGGTCGCAGTATTGCCCACGCCAAGGACGCCGTTACCGGAGAATGATCCGTTGGCGGTATTGAAGTAGCCGAGAACGAGGTTGCCGGATCCCGTGCCGTTCGATGTGTTGAAGCTGCCGAGCACGAGATTGCCTGATCCGGTGCCGGTTGTGGTATTGCCGTCGCCAAAGACGAGGTTGCCCGCGAGGCTGCCGTTGGCAGTGTTGCCACTGCCGAACACGCCATTGCCGGTGATGGACCCGTTGGCGGTGTTGAGGTCTCCAACGACGATGTTTCCGGAACCAGAGCCAGTGGCGGTGTTGTTATCGCCGAACACCAGATTACCGGATAACGCGCCGGTCGTCGTGTTGTTTGAACCTTGGACAATGATGCCAGAGAGGGAACCGTTGATTGTGTTGAAATCGCCGGTGACGCCAATACCGGAGAGAGCTCCTGTGACCGTGTTGAAGCCGCCGTTCACTCCAAGACCCGAGAGGGCGCCCACGAATGTATTGCCGGGGCCGGACGATAAGAGGCCAGCACCAGCTCCGATCGACGTGGAAAGATCGCCATCTGCATTGGCGCCAAAGCAGAATGCAGAGGCTCCTACACCTTCGGCATTTGCGCCGATACCGCACGCCGTTCCGGTAACTGAATCCGTCGTGGCTCCGCCATCGTCCAGGATTGGAATGTTGAATCCAAAAATATTGACGGTCGTGACGATATGGGCGCATTCAAACCCTGGTCCCGCCGCCGTCGCAGGAGACGCGCTCATCCCCGATGCTGCTAATCCGAGAGCTACGGTGCTGACCGAGCCAAGCAATATCTTGAGAGCGTCGCGCAGAGGCGAAGCCCTTCCGCAATGTGTCGCCGCCATTATTCCCTCCGCTCACCCAAAATCGTGAAGCGGAAAATTGATACACGCAAAAGTTGAATATTAAGGATACATAGTCGCCACAGTTGAGGCGCATACAGATCATAAATCGCGATATGTCTTTTCTTTGCGCGCTAAATCTTCCAAAAGCGCATCTTGGTTGTGATCAGCTGTAGGTTGCAATTAATCTACACGGGCAGCACCGGTCCGTTTTTCGCCACTTTGCGCGAATCATCCGCCACTGATTCGCGCATTGGTTGATGGATGCCAGCCTGCCGGTGGGAACCCTGTGTCCCGGCGCTTCGTTGGACAGGCGCTGGACAACCGGGACGAGACTGGTCACCAAACATTCAGCATCGTTTGGAATGCGGAAGGCGGATGATGCGTGCGTTGCGTAAAGTGGACGGGCGTACCGCCAAGCAGGATGCGTCATGAACCAGGTCATCGAAGCTGAGACCCCATCACATCTTGTGACATCCAGCTATCCGGACATGGCGTTTGTTCCGGGCGGGACGTTCGCGATGGGATCGGATAGGCATTACCCGGAGGAGGCTCCAGTTCATCGCGTCTCGGTGGATGGATTCTGGATCGACGAGGCACCGGTGACGAACGCGCAGTTCCGTCAGTTCGTCCAGGCCACCCGGTACGTGACGTACGCCGAGAAAACGCCGAAGGCCGAGGATTATCCCGGCGCGCTTCCACATATGCTGCGCGCGGGCTCACTTGTCTTTCAGCGGCCGCCCGGGCGCGTGGATTTGCGCAATTGGGCGCAGTGGTGGGAATTCAAATTCGGCGCCGACTGGCGGCACCCGTACGGGCCGGACACCTGGATCAAGGGGCTCGATGATCATCCGGTCGTACACGTGACTTACGAAGATGCACGGGCCTATGCCATCTGGGCTGGGAAGGATCTGCCGACGGAAGCCGAATGGGAGTTTGCCGCACGCGGCGGTCTGGAGGCCTCCGAGTATGCCTGGGGGAATGAACTGGCTCCAGGTGGACGGCATATGGCCAACACCTGGCAGGGCAGCTTTCCCCACGAGAATTTGAAAGAGGACGGTTACGAGCAGACGTCGCCGGTGCGGGCATTTCCGCCGAATGGCTACGGCATTTACGACATGATCGGCAACGTCTGGGAATGGACCAGCGATTGGTATGCGCCGCAGCATGAAGCGGATGTTGGCAAAGCCTGCTGTATTCCGAAGAATCCGCGCGGGCCATCGCGAGAGGGAAGTTTCGATCCCTGCGAGCCCGACATCAGAATTCCACGCAAGGTGCTGAAAGGTGGCTCGCATTTGTGTGCGCCAAACTATTGCCGCCGCTATCGCCCAGCGGCGCGACATCCCGAACCCGTCGATACGTCGACAAACCACGTTGGCTTCCGCTGCGTGATCCGGCCGGCCGCGGCGCGTTAAAGCGGCAGCGAGCCCGTTTTGCGCGGATTTGAAGAGCATCCGATCGCGAGCGAGTCGACGTTTCGGCGCTCTGCCCCTATCGTAGGCGAATGTTCGACGATCTTAGGCTGGCGTCGCGTTAATTGCGGCGCAACATCCTGCGAGAGGAATCCATGGACGACCTGCACCGCAACATGTCGCTGGAGGACATCGACCGCGAGACGGTTTTTCATCCGCTGACATCCATCGCCGACCACCAGAAGAAGGGGCCGGTGATCTACTCGAACGCGCGCGGTGTGCGGATCAACGACCAGCACGGCCGGGACATCATCGATTGCGGCGCGGGCCTATGGTGCGTGAACATCGGCTATGGCCGCCAGGAGATGGCCGACGCCGCCAAAACGGCTATCGAGGATCTCGCCTACTACCATATCTTTGGTGGCTCCTCGAACGAGCCGATTATTCGGCTGGCTGACCGCATCCTGCAGCTCTTCCACGAGAAAGCCGACGCGCCGCATCTGTCGAAGGTGTTCTTCGGCAATGGCGGCTCGGATGCGAACGACACGAACTTCAAGCTCGTGCGCTATTACAACAATCTGCGTGGAAAACCTGCAAAGAAGAAGTTCATCTCGCGGCACGGCGCCTATCACGGTCTGACCTATGCCGCGGCGAGCCTGACCGGCATACCCAGCTATCATAAGGCGTTCGATCTTCCGCTGGCGGACGTGCTGCATGCATCGTGTGCCCATCATTATCGCTTCAGCCAACCCGGTGAGAGCGAGGAGGCTTATACCGACCGCCTGATCGCCGAGATCGAAGCGATCATTGCGCGCGAGGGTCCGGAGACGGTCGCTGCCTTCATTGCCGAGCCGATCATGGGAACGGGCGGCGTGCTCATTCCACCCAAGGGTTACTTCGAGAAATTGCAGGCCGTGCTCGACCGGCACGACATCCTGTTCATTGCCGACGAAGTGATCACCGGCTTCGGGCGGCTCGGTCATTGGTTCGCGACCGGCGGCATGAAACTGAAGCCTGATATCGTGACCTTGGCGAAGGGTGTGACCAGCGCCTATTTCCCGCTCTCGGCATCGGTGATCTCGGAGAAGATCTGGGATGTCCTGGCGCAGGCTTCGCCGGAGATGGGGCCTGTGATGCATGGTTTCACCTATTCGGGCCATCCGGTCGGCGGCGCGCTGGGCCTCGTGAACATTGGCATCATTGAGCGCGAGGGGCTTGTGGAGCAGTCCGCCACAGTCGGCGCGTATTTTCTCGATGCTCTGAAGCAGCGTGTCGGCGACCATCCGCTGGTCGGCGACATTCGGGGCGCGGGTCAGATGATGGCGGTCGAGTTCGTTGCCGATAAAGCTGCTCGTCGTTTCTTTGATCCCAAAACTGTGCCGCATCGTGTCGTCGCTGCAAAGGCGATGGAGCGCGGCGTGCTGACCCGCGCGTTGCCATACATTGAGGTGACATCGTTCTCGCCGCCGCTCAGCATGACCAAGTCAGAGGCCGATGAAGCGGTTGAGCGTTACGGTCAGGCGCTCGATGATGTCACCGCTGATCTGATGCGGCTGGCTGAGAAGAGCTGAGCAGGCTTCTAAATTGTGCCGTTGGCTGATCGTGTGATACGCTCAGTCGCGGCACTCTGTCTTGTTTCAACACTTTTATCCCACCTCGTTATTCCCAGCGGACATGATCGAAAGCAGCACGATTTTCATCGCGGTCGTCTTCGCTATCGCTGGGCTTGTTAAAGGCGTTATCGGACTCGGGTTACCCACCATAGCGATGGGGCTGCTGGCAGTCGTGATGTCGCCCGTGGAAGCAGCGGCCATCCTCATTCTGCCCTCGTTCGTCACCAACGTTTGGCAAACGCTGGCCGGACCGTCGCTGCTCGCAATCGTGCGGCGTCTCTGGCTGATGATGGCCGGTGTCTGTCTCGGCACGTGGGCCGGCATGGGATTGATGACGGCCGTGGGGGCGACTTACGGCACAGCGTTCCTTGGTATCGCGCTCGTGCTGTATGCCATCGCCGGGCTCGCATCATTCCGAATGACGGTGCAGTCCTCGCAGGAAGGCTGGCTCGGTCCCGTTGTCGGTGGCGTGACAGGTCTTATCACCGCAGCAACCGGTGTTTTCGTGATTCCGGCGGTCCCCTATTTGCAGGCGATCGGCCTCACGAAAGAGGATCTTGTCCAGGCGCTGGGCTTGTCCTTCACGGTGTCGACGGTAGCTTTGGCGGTCAACGTCGCGTTTGAAGGCGGGTTCAATGTCGGCGTCGCAGGCGCCAACTTCGGCGCTCTCGCAATGGCTTGCCTTGGGATGTGGGCTGGACAGACGCTCCGTCTGCGTCTTCAGCCTGAGAAATTTCGCACGATCTTCTTTGCCGGGCTTCTTATCCTCGGCGTTTATCTGTTCGCCCGCGCCGTCATCTGACAGCGCGAGCGACGAGCCGGCCTTACGACCTCAGAACCCGGCGGCCATGCCATCCTTGCGCGGATCGGAGCCTGCAACGTATCCGCCGGGGATACGATGCACGAGCTGTGCGCCACCGAAGCCGAACGCTTCTTCCGGTGACTCGTGAATGAGCTGATGCCCGCGTTTTTCGAGTTCCGCGAGCGCGGCCGCGTTGCCCAGCGTTTCCACCGCGACCTTATTGCCTGAAATCACGCGCCAGCGCGGCGCATCAGCCGCTGTCTGCGGATCCTGGCCCCAGATTTGCGTCCGCAGGAACATCTGAACATGACCTTGCGCCTGCATAGGGCCGCCCATGAGACCGAAGGCCATCTGCGGTTCTGCACCAGCCATAATGAAGCCGGGAATGATGGTGTGGAACGGCCGCTTGTTGCCGGCGACGTAGTTCGGGTGGCCCTCTTTCAGCGAGAAGCCGAAACCGCGGTTCTGCATGCTGATGCCGGTTCCAGGCACGACGACACCGGAGCCGAAGCCAGCGTAGTTCGACTGAATATAGGACACCATCATGCCGGAGGCGTCGCCTGTCGCGAGGCAGACCGTGCCGCCGTCGCGCGGCGCACCGGGACCAAAGATTTGGGCCTGGTCGCGTTTGATCAGTTTGGCGCGCTGGGTGAGGAAATTGGCGTCGAGCAGCTTTTGCGCTGTTACCGCCGTCATCGCATGCGGATCGGCGACGTACTCGTTCACATCGGCAAAGGCGAGCTTCATCGCCTCGATCTGCAGGTGCCAGCTATCGGTGCTGTCGGGAGCCAGATGCGCAATGTCGGTGTGCTTCAGGATGCCGAGCGCCATCAAGGCCGCGATGCCCTGGCCATTCGGCGGGATCTCGTGCAGGCTTTCCGACGTGAACTGCTGTGAAATAGTTCCGCACCAATCGTTGGTATGCGCAGCGAGATCGTCTCTGGTCATCGCCGCGTTATGTTCGGTGGCATACGCGGCGATCCGCTCCGCCAATTCGCCGCGATAAAAGCTTTCGCCCTCGGTTTCGGCGATGAGCCTGAGCGATCGCGCGAGCGGCTTGTTGACGAACAGCTCGCCAGCCGCCGGTGCGCGTCCGTTAGGCATGAAGGCCTCGGCAAACCCCGGTTGTTTGCCGAGCAGTTCCGCGCCGCGTTGCCAGAGATAAGCGATGACCGGCGAGACGTGAAAACCACTCTCAGCGTACTTGATTGCCGGTTCGAACAACGCGGCAAATGGCAGTTTGCCGAACCTGCGGGAGAGATCGACCCAGGCCGAGACAGCGCCGGGAACCGTGACGCTTTCCCAGCCGCGTTCCGGCATCTGTTTGCGCCCTGCAAAACGTTCCGGCGACCAAGCCGCCGGTGAGCGCCCTGACGCGTTCAGGCCATGCAACTCTTTTCCATCCCAGAGGATGCAGAAGGCATCGGAGCCGAGACCATTGCCGGTTGGCTCAACGACGACCAGCGCGATCGCTGTGGCCAGCGCGGCATCGAGCGCATTGCCGCCTTGGCGCAGCATCTGCAGCCCTGCTTCGACCGCGAGCGGTTGTGATCCAGCCACCATGTTACGGGCGAAAACGGGAGAGCGGCGTGACGAGTAGCGCGCCTTAAATGCGAAATCCACGGGTAACGGTCCTTCTTGTCATTCACAGCCGAGCTGAATGCCGGCCACCCTATCTTATCTTCGCCAGCAGGACCGATGCCAGAAAGATATAGCCCCCGACCGCGTACTGGCGGCCGAGGGCTGCTCGGGGGAGGGGAGGTGATTTGAGCTTACAGGCGAGCGGTCATGCCAAGTTTGACGATGAGACCGGGCCCGGCAAAATTGTCCGTGGTCATAGCGGGCACGTAGTACTCATTCGTCAGGTTCTCGGCGTTGAAGTTGAATTCGAGATTGTCGTTGACCTTGAACGAAGCGAACGCGTCGTAGAGTTGGTAGCTGTCGATGGCGACAATAGTGTTGTTGGGAAGGTATTCGCTGCCGGACACGTCGCGGATGCGTCCGCCGATCGTGATGCGCTCGTCGGCAAACCGAAGCCCGGCCGTCAAAGTCCAGACATCCTTGGGCTGATAGGGAAGTACACCCAGTCCTGCTACCGTTGGCAGATCGTCTGTGATGTGGGCATAGCCGAAGTTTACGAAGGCGAACCGGGCATCGTAGCCGAATTCAAATTCAAAACCCTTTACATTCGTCGTGCCGGGAGTGTTGACGAAGCCGAAGCAAGGATCAGTTGGGCCAGGCGGGAAGCCCATGCACATTCCAAAGGCTGACGTGATATAATTCTCAACATCATTATCGAAATAGTTAGCCTTCATCCGGACATTATCACGCGGCAGGAATAGGCTGTCATACCCAACATTCAGGCCAATTTCCCACCCGCGCGTACGCTCCGGATCAAGGAATGGGTTGGGGGCAAAGCGGACGGGAACACCACCCGGATGGCTCCCGGATATCAAGCTTTCCGAAAGTGCCGGAGGTCGGAAGCCCAAGCCATATGAGCCGTAGAGTTGCATCCAATCCGTCGGCCTGAAAGCGAGTGTAGCCTTCGGGCTGACTGCCGTTTCTGATTTGTCTACCTCAAATGGGCCAATTGGGATCGGCGGTATCCCAAAAACCGGAATGAAATTATTTACGCCTGAACCTGCCAAAGAATAGTGATCCACGCGCGTCGCACCGATCAAGTCAAAGCGCCCCCACGTGGCGGTCACTTCGGAGAACGCACTGGCGATACCACGTTCGCCCTTGGGCGTCATTCCGGGCGCGGTCTGATCGGTTCCCACGTCTTCCGTGTTAACCCAGTTGTAAAAGCCTTCGATCCCGTACTTTGCGGTGAAATCAATGCCAGCTGCGTGGAACCGAGACGTATTCGTCAGGTCGCCACCGATACCATCGTCATTATAGGTGATCTGCTCACCTGCAATGAAAGCGAAGTAATTCTCTTGAAGTTTAGTCTTAGTGTAGAATGTATTGAAGCGCAGATCGACGAGCGGGTTCCACGCCGGATTGAGGCGATACTTGCTTGTAACCGTCAGAACTTCGACTTTGTTGTTCGAGGACGTCGAACCGTAATCGTTGTTATACGAGACGATGCCCAGATTCCAGGTTTGCGCGTCATCGAGACGGAAACCGAGCTTGCCGAGCCCTGAAACGAGTTCCTGCCCAGTATTGAAGACGGTGTTGCCATGCCCGTCTTTGTAATCACCGGAGTCGCGGAAACTGAATGCGCCAAAAACCGAAACGCGGTCGGTCTGGAAGCCGGTCGCAGCCATGGTCGACCAGTTATACCCGTTGCTTCCGAAAACCGTCGTGACTTCTGCGCCGTAATTTTTACCGCCGGTCAGAATGTCTTCCAGTTCGACCGTGCGGAAGTTCACGGTACCACCGAGAACGCCCGCACCGCCTTCGGTGGAAACGGTGCCCTTCTGAATGTCGATGGATCGCACGAGAGCGGGATCAACATATGCCGTGCCGTTTGCACCGTGGCCGGTGATCTGAAAATTTTGCCGCGCGCCATCGACCGAGACGCCGACGCGTCCGAAATCCTGCATGCCGCGGATATTGACCGAAATGCCCGGCGAACCAACCGAGCTTTGCGTGAATACGCCCGGCACGGTGCGCAACAGATCGTCCGCTCGGTTGGCGCCGAGCTGCTTGATCTCTTGTGGTGTCACCGTCCGCACGGGAGCCGGCGTCGTGAAGTCGGCTTCCCGGCCTGTGAAGCTTGGAGCGACGTCGGCAACCGGCTCGACGGGCTCAACGATTGGTTCAGCCACCTGCGTGGCAGCGGGCGCTGGCGCCTGTTTCTGCTTGGCGGCCTTCGCCTTGGCTTTTGGGGTCGTCACTTCGACCGTAGGAAGAACGCCTCCGGGTTGCTGGGCGTGTGCGGCGGTCAGCGCTAAGGCGGACACCATGCCGACGGAAACGACAATAGAAAGTGTGAATTTCGTGTGCTTTACGCGGTTAACGCAACGGCGCGGTGCACCAGCCAAACGCTCAGTCATCCCCCAACCCCCAAGTCAATGCGTGCGTCGGCATTTGCCGCCGCTGGTCCGTTGGCTGGCGCGATGAAAGTGCGTGGCTGACGAAAATTTATCGACAGGTTCCATAACCTGACCGCTATCGTCAACATTACAGACGAACGCCGGGTCCGACTCTGATTAGGGTGTGGCTTGAAAGTCTCCCTGTGCGCTGCTCAGGGTTGGTGGCGATTATCGCGGAGCAACGTCGGGTAGAGAATGAGCGCTGCTGCCGGAAGAGCCGATTCAATCTTTCGCATTTCGTGAGTTATTTGCGGGCGAATCGCTCATCGGCCGGTCCTCCAACGCGCGCCAGGCCGCGCCGTCGAGATCTTCGAATTGACCTTGCCGCAGAGACCAGAGAAACGCTGCCAAGCCCAGGCCTCCGAGAAACATCGCAGCGGGAATGAGCCAAGCAAGTGCAGTCATGGTTTATAACTCCACGCGTTTTGTTCTCAGTCGCACCGCATTGGCTGTGACTGCAATCGAAGAAGAGGACATGGCTATCGCGGCGATCAACGGTGTCGCGTAGCCGGCGACAGCCAGCGGAACGAACAGCACATTGTAACCTAGTGAGATCGCTAAGTTCTGCACGGCCATGTCTCGTGCGGTTTTCGCGACCGCAAGGGTGTCGACGACGGAGCCGAGGCGTTCACCCTGGAACACGACATCGGCGGCCGTCTGGCTGACATCGGCTGCGCTCGATGGTGAAATCGAGGCATGGGCGGCGGCCAATGCGGGGGCGTCGTTCAGGCCATCGCCCACCATGAGA
>JAEYYQ010000608.1 GCA_023428365.1 Pseudomonadota bacterium
GTCCCCACATCGCGAACGGGACCAGCGGTTCATCCGCCTGCTGCTCACGGCCGACGAGGCGCACCGGGAACGCGAAGCCCAGGTGTGCAGCGTCGTACAGCGCGCCGTAGCCGCCGTCGTTGATGTATAGGTCGTTGCCCTTGCGGGCGTCGACGCGCACGATCAAGCTCTCGGCCTCCGCGACGAGGGCACGGCCCGGCTCGCAGATCAGACGGCAGGCTTCGCTGACCGGCAGCTTCTCGAAGCCGGTGCGGATCGTGTCGATGAACGAGATCAGCGGTGCGGGCTCCATATCGGTGTAGCGCGACGGGAAGCCGCCGCCGACATCGATGCCGTCGACGATCACGCCGGCCTTGACGATCAGCTTATGGACTTCCTCGAACGCCGTAACGTAGGCGTCCGGCGTCATCGTCTGTGAGCCGACGTGGAACGTAATGCCGAGTTCGTCCGCAACCTGACGCGTCTTCACCAGCAGGCGCGCGGCTTTCTGGCCGGTGATGCCGAACTTGCGCTCCAGCGGGATACGGCTGTTCTTCGCGGGCACAGCGATGCGCACGAACAGCTCGAGATCTTTCGCGCCGCCAGTTTCCTCGACGATCTTGTTCAGCTCGTCTTCGGTATCGAGCGCAAAGCACTTGATGCCGAACTCGTGGTAGGCGCGCCGGATGGCGTTGCGCGACTTCACCGGATGCATGAAGTGCAGGTTCACGCCCGGAATGGTCGCGGCATCCTCAAGCTCGGTCAGCGAGGCGACGTCGAATTGCTTGATGCCTGCACCAAACAGCGCACCGAGCAGGAACACGGAGCTGTTCGCCTTGTAGGCGTACGCCACTTCACCGGGGAAGTGCTTCAGAAACCAGCGTGCGGCCCGGCCCGCGGCATGCGGACGGGCGGCCAGAACCGGACGATCCGGTTGGGTTTCAGCGATCAGCGCTGCGGCAGAAGGGAAGCTTCGCATTTCATGGGACCTCCACCAGTCGGGACTAAGACCAGATGGCGCTTGCTGAACCAGCAGAGACCGCCGTTGAAAACAGTTGCGGGACATAAGGTCCGCGCGACCGCATGTAAAGAGTTTCGCCGACTTTCATGTCAGATTTTCTAAATGCAGGATGACCTGCAGACTGTTTGCGAGCCTGGTTAACCGGTTCGCTGCGCGCTGAACGTCATGCGCGCTTGGTTATGACCGAAATTGGGGTGGATGCGTGTTGCTTTCAACCCGTGCTGTGCCAGCAACCCAACGAAGTCCGCTTCCCGGTAGGTCGAGAAGCCGAGTGTGCTGCGAATTTTTCGGTAGTCAGAAAGAGCGGTCTTCACCAGACCGGCCACGGCGGGAACAAGAAATCCACCCTTCCAGCCAAAACTGAGCAGTGCGGTAGCGTCGGTCAGCGGGCTGACATCGGGAGGAATGACGTCGGCGATCACCAGGCGTCCGTCCGGTTTGAGCCTCACGCGCCAGAGATCGAGCAGGGCTGCTAGCTCATCGCGAGACAGATACTGGAGAAGTGAGTTGGCGACGACGAGATCGAGCGAGCCGTCTGGCAGCGCGGCAACGCCATCGGCACCGATGACACTGACCTTGGAATGACTGGCTAGTCTTTGGGCCAGCTTCTCGCGAACCGAGGGCGCAGCTTCGCACAGGATCAGCTTTCCGCAGCCGGGAGCAACGGTCTCGGCGTAAAGCGCTTCGCCGCAGCCGTGGTCCAGCACGACGGCATCGGGAGAAGGCACATGTCGGAGAATGTCCCGGCCGACCGCCGCAGCATGCAGGCTCTTGTGGCGGTCATTGACGTAGATCGGGTGGTCGCTGTTCCAGTAGTCGATCCAGCTCTTCACGGCGGCCCCCGATGATCGGCCTTGGATGAGATGTCTTTAGGACTACCGTTCCCGACGTGGCGGCAGACCTTTGCGCTCGCGCATCATATTGGCGAAGCGCGTGAACAGGTAATGGCTGTCCTGCGGACCGGGAGATGCTTCCGGATGATACTGTACGGAGAACACCGGCTTGTCCTTGAGACGCAGGCCGCAGTTGCTGCCGTCGAACAGGGAGACGTGCGTTTCTTCAACGCTGCTCGGCAGGCTTTCGCGATCGACGGCAAACCCATGGTTCATGGACGTGATCTCGACCTTACCGGTCGTGAAGTCCTTCACCGGATGATTGGCGCCGTGATGGCCCTGGCTCATCTTATGGGTACGTCCCCCCAGAGCGAGGCCTAGCATCTGGTGGCCGAGGCAAATGCCGAACGTCGGGAGCCCGCTGTCGACGAGGCGCTTGATCTCGGGAACCGCATATTCGCCGGTCGCGGCCGGATCGCCGGGGCCATTCGACAGGAACACGCCATCCGGCTTGCGCTGCAGGATTTCCTCAGCGGTTGTCGTTGCGGGCACGACCGTCACCCGGCAGCCGGCGTTCGCAAGGCAGCGCAGGATGTTGAGCTTCAATCCGTAGTCGATGGCGACGACGTGGAATTCCGGATCGGTCTGGCGCGGGAAGCCCTTGTCCCACACCCACCGCATCTCATCCCAAGTATAGCTCTGGCCGGCGGTCACATCGGGAACGAGGTCGAGACCGAGAAGGCCCGACCAGGCGCTCGCCTGCGCCTTGAGGCGGTCGATGTCGAATTCACCAGACGGCTCATGGGAGATGACGCCATTCGGCATGCCGGAGGTGCGGATGAGAGATGTCAGTTCCCGCGTGTCGATGCCGGTAATGGCGATGATTCCGCGCTGCTTGAGCCAAGCATCCAGGTGGCTCGCCGACCGGTAGTTCGAGGGATTGGTGACATCTGCCCTCAGCACACAGCCCCGGACGCCCGAGCGCATGGCAAGGTTGGAGGTCTCACTATCCTCGGAATTGGTGCCAACGTTACCTATATGTGGGAACGTGAAGGTGATGATCTGCCCGGCATAGCTGGGATCGGTCAGAATCTCCTGGTAGCCTGTGATCGCTGTGTTGAAACAGACTTCCCCGACGGCAGAGCCGGTCGCGCCGAGGCCTTTGCCCGAAATGACGGTCCCATCGGCCAGCACAAGGCGGGCGGTCAGCGCTGGGCTGCTCCATGGTGCAGGCGTGCGGGTTTGCTTTGAAGGCGCGTCTACGTTCGGGTTCATCAGCTGCTCCGGCGAGGCTGTCTGGTGTCCCAGCGGTTCCATAGCCCCATTGCACCGCGATATCCGTCGGCGGATGGGACTTATCTATGTGAACGCGCCAACAGGGTCAATCGGACGTGGCTCTGAAGGCTTGCGGCATCGTTGCGGCGGGCGTACATGACCCGCCACGTTATAAGGAGTTGTCATGCGCGACACGCTGAATCAAGCCATTAAGACGGCCATGAAGTCGGGAGACAAGCGTCGTCTCGCGACCCTGCGGCTGATGTCGGCTGCGATCAAGGATCGCGATATCGCGGCGCAGATGGATACCGCTGGCGGCGTGCGTGAGAAAGTCACCGACGCTGAGTTGATGCAACTCATGCAGAAGATGGTGAAGCAGCGCCGTGATTCTGCTGAAGCTTACCGTCAGGGTGGGCGACCAGAGCTGGCCGAGCAGGAGCTCGATGAAATCAAGATCATCGAGGAGTTCCTGCCGAAGCAGATGGGCGAGGACGAGACCCGTGCGGCCGTCAGCCAGGTGATGCAGGAACTCAAGTGCCAGGGCCTGAAGGATATGGGCCGCGCAATGGCTCTTCTGAAAGAGCGGTATGCGGGCCAGATGGACTTCGGCAAGGCCAGCGGGCTGGTCAAGGAAATGCTGAAGTAGCGGCATTTGATCCGAGGATGATTGTCCACACCCTGTGGATATCGGGGATGCGTGCATCTCCGATCATCGTCTAGCGCCATAACTGCACAGAATCACATAGTGATATGGGCGGTTGAGCTTCCAGGATTCCTATGCGCTTTCCGCCCGGTCTTCTCGACGAGATTCGCGCCCGCCTGCCGGTCAGTCAGGTGG
>JAEYYQ010000552.1 GCA_023428365.1 Pseudomonadota bacterium
GGATTTCGGTTTGCAGATCTGCGCGACCTCGAAGCGCGTTGCGGGCGGGAAACTCAATCCCTCCGTCTGCGAATGCAATCCTGTTGCATTACAGATCGCCGTCATCTCGATGCCGGACTTTGTTCCGTCGACAAACGAGTTAAACATTTTCGGATTGATCGAACCGCGATCCTCATCGCGGAATTTCATATATTTATCGAGAATGCCCCAGACCGTGTCAGGGGTCGATTGATGGTATGTGGGGTGATAGCGCGTCCCCTTACCCGCCGAAACAACGCGGAAACCAGCCGCGCGCGCCCAATCGACATGCTCGCACACGAGCGCCGGCTGATCACCCCAAGCGAGGGAATAGACAACACCCGCCTTGGCAGCCTTACGGGCGAGCAACGGCCCGTCAAGCGCATCGGCTTCCACATTGACCATGACGATATGCTTGCCGTTCTCAATCGACTTCAGACAGAGGCGGATGCCGGTTTTCGGATCTCCGGTCGCCTCGACAATCACCTCGATGCCCGGATGCGCAATCATCGCCTCGCTGTCATCAGTGATGAATGTCTTTCCGGACTTGATGGCATCGTCGAATGACGTCGCCTCGAATTGCGCTGCCGGCCAAGACGCCATCGTCAACTGCGAGCGGGCACGCGCAACGTTGAGATCCGCAACGGCGACGACATGCATTCCCGTCGTTGTGCGGGCTTGCGTCAGGAACATAGTGCCAAACTTACCGGCGCCGACGACACCAACGGTCACGGGCTTGCCGGCCGCATGCCGCTGAAGCAACATTTTGTTGAGGTTCACGGGTTTTGTCCTTTCCGCTCTCACTTGCCGGCGCAAAGCAACGGGAGGACAGAACCGGCACTCTCACCGACACGCAGTCGGTGAGTTGAACGGTCACGATGCTGAGTGTCAGGCCTCAGCTTCCTCCCATACGATCCGCACCAAGGCGAATTCTCGTTTCTTCGCCGAATTCAGCGAAGTTTGTTGTTCTGAACGCAGCCTAATGGAATTCTTTTATGAAGCGCAATTTAGATTATCGGCATGACTGTGTAGGCGTTCTAACTATTTCGCCGACGCCGGGACCAACTGAATTTCTTCGACCATTGCGCCCGCTCGGCGCGCAGCCAATCAAGGAAAATGCGCACTTTCTTGTGCCGCAAATGATCAGGTGGGCACACAATCCATTGTGTCGTCACGATCGTGCGCGGCGGATTTCGCACCGGGCAGATAAGTATTCCGTCGGAAATTTCCGATGAGGCGACCATGTCACTTTCCAGTGCGATACCGAGCCCATTCACAGCCGCGTCGCCCGAGTTATGCGATCGATCAAACAGAATTCGCGGCCATCGCACTCGAGGCTCGACGCCAGCCGTCGCAAACCATTGCGGCCATCCCATCTGCGCCTTGACCGAATGAATCAATCGGTAGTTCGCGAGCTGATCAGCGGTGATGCTGCCTGCCTCGATCATGGATGGGCAGCACAACGGGCGATAATGCTCATCAATCAGCGGCTCTACGAACAGACCTGACCATCGGCCTTCACCGTGTCGGACCTCGACATCGACACCGTCGCGGTTGAAATCCGTCGGCTCATTGGTGGCGTCGATGCGGATCTCGAGATCGGGGTTGGCATCGACGAATGTCGCCAATCTCGGCAACAGCCATTTGGTGGCCAGACTGGGCGCGGTGCGCACTGTGAGCAAAGTGACTGCACTATAGCCGCGAATGCGGTTGGTAGCCTCCGTCACGCGTTCGAGTTCATCCGTGATGCTCTCGAAATACCGTTCGCCTGCCTCCGTCAGCTGAATGCGACGACCGACCTTCGTCATAAGCGATGCACCGAGATGGACCTCGAGCGCGTGGATCTGCTGGCTGACGGCCGACGGCGTGACACCGAGACTCGCCGCGGCCCGGGTGATGCTCCCTTCCCGCGCAGCGATATGAAACACGCCGATTGCCCGGAGCGGAATAGTCATGATGGCTTCTCGTCTTGCTGAGTGGTCTCCCTAGCATTGCCGTCGAAGCAAAGCGGTGCAAGCCACCCGATTACCAGCTCGTCGCCAGCAACATCAGGCCGGAAACCAAAAGCAAGGCCATGATGATCCGCTGATAGCCACGATCGCCAAGCCGCTTGTACGCATAGGAGCCGATCCACGCCCCGCCGATGGTGCCGGGAAGCGCGGCCATAGCGGCGAACCCAACCTCGCTCGTCAGCAATCCGGAAAACGCATATGAAACCAGGGCGGTGACGAGAATCGCAAAGTTGAAGGTCTGCAGCACGGTGCGGCGCTCGGCCTTGGTCCAACCACGAATGTCGGTCCAAACGATCGGAAGTACGCCGGAAAACCCGGCCAACCCGCCAAGCACGCCGCCGCCAAACCCCACGACGCCATCAGCGGTGCGCCCGCCGAACGAAACGCTCATCGTGACTTTTCGCGCAAGTACGTAACTTGCATAGACGACCAGAAAAATGCCGATGCCGATCTTGAAGGTTCGCGGATCAATCTGAGGCAAAAGCCAGGTTCCGATGGGAACACCGAGGATCCCCGGCAGCACGAACACCAGAACCCGTCGCCATTCGATCTTGCCCCAGATCATTGGCAGCGTCTGAACGTGCGAGACAACCGAACAGATGATCACGAGCGCAGAAGCAACCGGCGGAGAAACCGCATAAAGCCAGAATCCCATCGCGGTAATCCCGGTTCCAAACCCCGTCAGTCCGTTGACAATGCCCCCCGCAAGTGCCCCAAGCAGCACAAGCAGAATTTGATCAAGTCCCATGTCCGCGGCTCGTTTCCCCGTTCCAGGCTTAGTACAGACCCATTCTTTACGCTTCGCGCAAGGGGTGCCGGAGAGGGCTGCCATGCCGCAAGGCACATGAACGGTGCTCGGTTGAAATATCGGGAACCTTCAGCCACCTCTCGCGGTTGATGGCGTCGGGCCCTTCGATACAGACTCACTGAGCCCGCTGTCAGGCTAGGATGGGGAGCCCGGAGGGGGGAGAACTGAGGGGCTGCACCAAATGATGGGACTTACGGCCGAACAGCTTGTCGCGGCATCGATCGTCATCTCGATGCTGGGCTTGTTCATCTGGGATCGGTGGCGCTACGACGTCGTCGCGCTATCCGCTCTCCTCATTGCCGTTCTGACCGGCATCGTCCCGTCGGATAACGCTTTCGTGGGGTTTTCCGACCAGGTTGTCGTTGTCATCGCCACGGTCCTGATCGTGAGCAAGGCAGTAGCGCGCTCCGGTATCCTTGATCGGGTCGTGCGGCGCCTGCTGAACGGCGTCACCTCGCCGTCCCTTCAAATAGGAGCCCTGGCTGGAGCCGTCGCGTTGCTGTCGGGATTTGTAAAAAACGTCGGGACGCTCGGAATTTTCATGCCGATCGCCATACAGATCGCTCGCAAGTCCAAGCAATCTCCCTCCATCTACCTCATGCCGCTGGCCTTCGCGTCACTGATCGGCGGGACGATCACGCAAATCGGCACCTCGCCCAATCTTTTGATCGCTTCCGTCCGGCAGGAGGTTTCGGGCGAACCGTATGGCATGTTCGACTATGCCTATGTTGGCCTTCCACTGACG
>JAEYYQ010000104.1 GCA_023428365.1 Pseudomonadota bacterium
TTGGCTGTTGCCGTCTGTGTCTTCGCCTCGATCGAGAATGAAGCCGCCGTGCGTGCCTATGAGAAGGCGGGCTTTCGCTGGCAGCGCGTCTGGCACGTTCCGGCCGGCGGTACGTCCGAGTGGTTCATGGTGGCCCAGCGGCCGACGCGTCAGGCCGGCGCCTGACGCTCGCGCACCGGGATCATCAGCACGATTCCCGCCAGCAGGAAAAACAGGATCGATGCCATACCGGCGCGCTGACTGCCGGTTGCTGTGGTGACGGCAGCGACGGCAAGCGGTGCGAGAAATGCCGTAACTTTTCCCGAAAACGCGAACAGACCGAAATATTGCGTCATGCGGTCAGGGGGTGCGAGACGTGCGAGCAGACTCCGGCTTGCTGCCTGATTTGGCGCGGCTGCGAGAGCCACCAGAACCGCGAACGCGAGAAACACCAATTCACCGGTGCTCGAAAACGGCGCCGATCCCGCTTCCTTTGCTGTGATCGGTAACGTGAACAGCACATGGTCCGTATCGACGGACAGAATGCCCAACGCGCCGATCATCAGCAGCACCAGCGCGCCAATGATCACCTTCTTGGCGCCGATGCGATCATCGAACAGACCACCGAGGATCGCCCCGAGGATGCCGATCGTGATCAGGATAATCCCGAAAATCCCACGCTCGAAGGCCTGCCAGCCGAAAACGGCGGTGCCATAAATCCCGCCGAACACGAAGATTGCCGACAGTCCGTCCGTGTAGAGCGCGCGTGCAATGAGAAACATCAGCATATCGCGCTGTTTGGTCAGTCCGCGCAGCGTTGCCATCAGTTCCGACAACGGCGATTCGCGATGCTCGGTGCGAACAGCAGGCTTGTCGGGCACGAACAGGAAGAACGGAATGATGAACACCAGCAGCCAGAGGGCTGCGAATGGGCCGACAAGCCGGTCACCTTCCCGCTGCTGCAGATCGAGAGTCAGCAGCGGATCAAGTCCCAGCAGCGTTTTGCCGGTCGCCGGATTGCCGACGAGAAGACCTGCCACCAGGACGAGGCTCACAAGCCCGCCCGCATATCCTGTCGCCCAGCCGATCCCTGACAGACGGCCCAAGCGCGACGGCGGCACCAGTGACGGCATGATGGCGTTGGAGAACACCGTTGCGAATTCCGCAGCCGCCGTTGCGGCAACAAAGGCTGCGAGAATGAGAAGGACTGTCGTCGTCTCGGCACCCGGTTTCGCCCACCACAACGCCGTAAGCCCACCGGCGACGATCAGCACGAACAGCGCCACCCACGGTTTGCGGCGACCTCGCCCGTCCGCCATTGCACCGAGCAGCGGACTGCCGATCGCGATGAGGATACCGGCCGCAGCAGCGGCATAGCCCCAAAGCGCCTGACCGTGCACAGGATCGCTGGCGACGGCGGTCGTGAAGTAGGGTGCGAACAGGAAGGTCAGGACGAGCGTGTAGTAGGGCTGCAGAGCCCAATCGACCAAAACCCAGCCTGTAAGCGCGCGAATTGGCGCCGACGTCGATGGCCCTGCCGACGGCTGTTGCGCGTCGGCAGATTGCATTGGTGCCACGTTTTGCCCCCTCGTCACGTCCTGTGCGGCTTCAGGCTGTCGTCAGATCCCGCACTTGCGACGCAGCTACCGTCAACCGCGATACGGTGACGTCGCCTGTCTGGGCAATCTCGTCAAGTGCCGCCTTGGCTCGTATCAGACGCTGGCCATGATTTGTCAGCCACGCTGCGAAATCCGTCGATTTGGAGGTTCTCAGGATTTCGGCTGATAGCGCTCTGCGCGCCCGTTCAAGCGTATGGATTGCGCCATTGACTGCCAGCACGTCGTAATAGTCATGGAGCTGCAACGCCGCAGCTTTCGCCTTCAGCTCGTCGAGACGGAAGTAATCGGCCGCTGCGAACGCGATGCATGCCGCATCGGAAATCGAGCGTCCGGTCTCATGCGCAAGCCGGGTTACGGCTGGCGCCTGGTTGAGCAGATCAAGTAGGGCGACGCGCGATGCGACGTAGGACGTCGCGCCAGCCTCTTCCAGTTTGCGTTGCCGCTCTTCGAGGCTGGCGAGTTGTTCGGGCGTCGCGCATATGTTCAGACTTGTTGCGAGTTCATCCGCACCTGCGCGTTGTGCAGCGATGGTCGCCGCGAGATCGATGCCGGTGTCGTGGCGCAATTGCTGCGCCACCTGATCGATCAGAACGTCTTGGACGTGCGCGTAGATGTCCAGCTGCGCTTGTCCCGGCATCTTGCCGTCGAGCTGGTCGATGGCGTGCCACAAGTCGGGCAACTGCAGGACGGTCGTCCCAACGATGAACGCAGCAGCGACGTCACTGGGCGTCAGACCACTTTCATCCGCCAGCCGCACGGCCATTGCAGGGCCGCACCGGTTGATCATGGCGTTGGTCAGGCCCGTTGCGATGATTTCGCGACGCAGACGGTGCGTTTCGATGTCCTCGCGATATTTCTGATGCAGGGCATCAGGGAAATAATTGATCAGGATGGGCTCGCACACCGGATTGTCCGGGATGTCGCTGTTAACGAGATCGGACGACAGCGCGATCTTGGCGAAGCTCATGAGGACGGCCAGCTCAGGCCGTGTCATGCCCTCCCCGGCTGTTTGTTTCTGGGCCATTTCCGGTCGGCTGGGCAACGATTCCAGCTTACGGTCAAGAATACCGCGCGCTTCAAGCGAGCGCATCAAACGTGCCAGATAACCCAGATTGCGCGACGAGCTGCGCTGCGTCAGGCTGAGGGCCAGCGATTGCTGGTAGTTGTTCTTGAGGCAAGCTTCCGCCACGTCCTCCGTCATGGAGGCGAGAAGCTCCAAACGGGATTGGGCGTTGAGTTTTCCGGAAGCCAGTGCCGGGCCGATCGCGATCTTGATATTCACTTCCTGGTCGGAAGAGTTCACGCCAGCCGAATTATCGATGAAGTCAGTATTCAGGCGGCCACCGCGATTGGCAAACTCGATGCGACCCTGCTGGGTAACGCCGAGGTTCGCGCCTTCGCCGATGACTTTCGCACGTACTTCCGCACCCGTGATGCGGATGGCGTCGTTGGCGCGATCACCGACATGCTCGTTCGTCTCGTTGGACGCGCGAATGTAGGTGCCGATGCCGCCGAACCAAAGCAGATCCGTCTCGCATTTGAGAATGGTATTCATCAGTTCGGCGGGCGTCACCGTGTCGGCTTCGATACCGAGCAGGGCGCGCATTTCCGGAGAGACCGGGATCGATTTTGCGGCACGAGAGAAAACGCCGCCGCCCTTCGAAATAAGCGCCTTATCGTAGTCCTGCCAGCTCGAACGCGGCAGATCGAAGAGCCGTTTGCGCTCGGCATAAGTCTTTTCAGTATCCGGATCAGGATCGATGAAGATGTCGCGGTGGTCGAACGCCGCGACGAGCCTGATGACCCGCGACAGCAGCATGCCGTTGCCGAACACGTCGCCTGACATATCGCCGACGCCCACCACACGGAACGGTTCGGTTTCGATATCGACATCAATTTCGCGGAAGTGACGTTTGACGCACTCCCAGGCACCACGCGCGGTGATCGCCATGCGCTTGTGATCGTAACCCGCCGACCCGCCGGACGCGAAGGCATCGCCAAGCCAGAAGTTGTGGGCCAGCGAAAGCTCATTGGCGAAGTCGGAGAAGGTCGCCGTGCCTTTATCGGCCGCGACGACGAGATAGGGATCGTCACCATCGTGACGCACGACATTCTTCGGCGGCACGATCGCGCCGTTCACGATGTTGTCGGTGATGTCGAGCATCGCCGTGACGTAGGTTTGGTACGAACCCACGGCTTCTTTGTTGATCTCATCGCGCGACCCGCCACGGGGGAGTTGCTTGGGCAGGAAGCCGCCTTTGGCACCTTCCGGGACGATGACGGTGTTCTTGACCTGCTGTGCTTTGGCGAGACCCAGGACCTCGGTGCGGAAATCCTGCGCACGATCCGACCAGCGGATACCGCCGCGCGCGATGGGCGCAAACCGCAAGTGTACGCCTTCCACGCGCGGGCAATAGACCCAGATCTCACGGAATGGCTTGGGGGCCGGCATCACGTCGATCGTTTGCGGCGTGAACTTGAAGGCGATGGTCTTAGGTGGCTGGCCGTTCTTGTCGTGCTGGAAGAAGTTTGTGCGAACCGTCGAAGCAAGCAGGTTCAGATAGAGCCGCAAAATGCGGTCCTCATCCAGGCTCGGGACATTTGCGAGAGCGCTTTCAATCCGTGAACGGATGCCTGACGCTGTTTCCTCGCGCTTGTCGATCGACCAATCTCTGTTGGGATCGAAGCGGGCGTGAAACAGCTCGACAAGATCGCGCGCCATACCGGCATGCCGATTCAGTGTTTCGGCAATGTAGCGCGGGCCGAATGGTGAGCCGAGCTGGCGCAAATACGACGCATAGGCGCGTAGCATAGCGGCTTCACGCCAATCCAGAGCTGCCGAGACGACGAGCTGATTGAAGCCGTCGTTATCTGCGTCGCCGCGGAATACAGCCAGGAAACAGGCTTCCATTCGTGCATCGTGTGCGGCGAGATCGACGGGCTGATGGTTGGCCGTCTCCAGGATCATGTCGTGCAGGGCCACTTCCCGGCGGCCGTCGGCAAAGCGAGGCGTTACGCGGAAGCTGCGTTCGTCGATTACCGAGAAGCCGAGGTTTTCCAAAAGCGGAACACGTTCGGACAGTGGGATTGGCTCATCGAAACGATAGATGGCAGCGCGAACACGCTTGCCTCCGCCGGTGCTTTCGGGATGGAAGTCGATGGCTACGGGATGTTCCGGCGACAGCCGCTCGATGCGCTCGATATCTTCGATGGCACGTTCAGCACCAAATGTTGAGGTATAGCCTGGAGGAAATGCGCCATCGTATTTCGGTGCGAGCGCGGCACTCGCTGGTTTGCCTGCCTCCAGGACATCGGCGAGCTGATCGTCCCATGTTCGCGTTGCTTCGGTGATCCGGGCTTCGAGATCGTGCTCGGAAATCTCATTCTGCAGACCATCCCGCAGGCCAACGATGAAATGAACGCGAACGAGTGGCCCCTCCGGAAAGAACGGCGTGAAGGCTCTGACCCGTCCGTCGAACGCCTCCTCCAGGACCTCGCCGATCTTTTCACGAACCTGAGTCGAGAAGCGATCGCGCCGCACGTACACCAGGGCCGAGATGAACCGATTGAAACGATCTGGGCGGATAAAGACGCGCACGCGCGGTCTGAGATCAAGATCGACAATGGCACGCGCCCATGACAGCAATCGCGGCTCGCCGATCCGGAACAGCTCGTCGCGCGGGAAGGTCGACAGCACGTTTTCGATCGCCTTGGCCGCATGGCTGCCCGGTGGATAGCCGGATTGCGCGACCACGGTCGCCACCTTGTGACGCAGGAATGGAATTTGCTGCGGCGACTGCGTATAGGCATGCGAGGTGAACAGGCCGACAATCCTCAGCTCGCCGGCCAAAGAACCGTCGGGCTTGTAGGTCTTCACGCCGACGTAGTCCATGAACACGCGTCGGTGAACCCGCGACACGACATTGGATTTGGTGATGATGAGCGGCTGCGGCGCAAAGATGTGCGCGCGGATCTCGGGCGTCATCGTCAACGGAGTGTTCCGTCGGCTGAGGACATGAGTTGCCGGATCGCGCAGAACGCCGAGGCTGGTGCCGTCCATCGGAACGAGCTCGCCGGTTTCGGCGTTGCCGACCAGACGATACTCGCGCAT
>JAEYYQ010000105.1 GCA_023428365.1 Pseudomonadota bacterium
TCGCACCTAAGAGTTTGACATGTCTGATACTGCACCCGCACTCACCGCTGCTGCCGGCCTGTCGCGCGCCTGGCCGTTCGAGGAGGCGCGCCGGATCGTTCAGCGGCTCGACAAACTGAAGGCAGGGCCGGACAAAACGGTCATTTTCGAAACCGGCTATGGGCCATCGGGGCTTCCTCACATCGGCACGTTCGGTGAGGTCGCGCGCACGAGCATGGTGCGCCATGCCTTCGAGGTGCTGACCGATGGTCGATACAAGACGCGACTGATCTGCTTTTCGGACGACATGGACGGGCTCCGTAAGGTGCCCGACAATGTGCCCAACAAGGAGATGCTGGCCGAGTATCTGAATAAGCCGCTGACCAGCGTGCCTGATCCCTTCGGCAAGTTCGAGAGCTTTGCGCATCATAACAACGCGATGCTGCGGGATTTCCTGGATCGCTTCGGGTTCTCCTACGAGTTTTTCTCCGCAACGGAGTGCTACCGCTCGGGCATTTTCGACGCGACGCTGCTGCGGATGCTGGAGGTCTACGACAAGGTCAAGGACATCATTCTTCCGACGCTTGGACCGGAACGGCGTGCGACGTATTCGCCATTCCTGCCGGTGTGTCCGCGAACGGGCCGGGTGCTGCAGGTGCCGACCCTCGAGCGGCATCCATCGAAGGGCACCATCGTCTATGCCGATCCTGATACCGGCGAGAAGGTCGAGACACCGGTCACCGGCGGGCATGTGAAGTGCCAGTGGAAGGCCGATTGGGCCATGCGCTGGACGGCGTTGGGTGTCGACTACGAAATGTGCGGCAAGGATCTGATCGACTCCGTCACGCTGTCCTCGAAGATCTGCCGGGCACTTGGTGGTTTGCCGCCCGAAAATCTCGTCTATGAGCTATTCCTCGACGAGCAGGGGCAGAAGATCTCGAAGTCCAAGGGCAATGGCCTGACCATCGAGCAATGGCTGACGTATGCCACACCGCAGAGTCTGTCGTTGTACATGTTCCAGAAGCCGAAGTCCGGCAAGAAGCTGCACTTCGATGTCATTCCGCGCGCGGTCGACGAGTACCTGCAATTCCTGGCGGCTTATCCGAGCCAAGGTGACAAGGAGAAGCTCGACAACCCGATCTGGCACATTCACGCCGGTGCGCCGCCGGAGGCCGAGCTGCCGATCAGCTTCGCGCTGCTGCTGAATCTCGTCGCGGCTTCGAATGCGGAAGATAAGGCGGTGCTGTGGGGCTTCATTCGCCAGCATGCGAAAGACGCAACGCCGGAGCAATATCCGGTGCTGGATCATCTCGCGGAGTATGCGGTGGCCTATTACCGCGACTTTGTGCGACCGCAGAAGGTCTATCGCGCGCCGGACGAGCGCGAGCGGCAGGCGCTGGAAGCGCTCGACGCACAGCTCGCGACGGCATCGGCCGATGCGTCAGCCGAAGAGCTTCAGAACATCGTCTATGAGGTAGGCAAGACCAACGGCTTTGCCGAAAACCTGCGCGACTGGTTCCGGGCGATTTACGAGGTGATGCTGGGACAATCCCAGGGGCCACGGTTCGGATCGTTCATCGAGCTGTATGGGATCAATGAGACGCGCGCTTTGATCAAACGGGCACTGGCTGGTGAGCTGCTCGCGGAGACCGGCAACGCTGCCTAACTGCGGTGACGGGGCGCTATCATCGCCGCCATCATCCCGGTGAAGTGAGAGCCCAAATACAAAAGCGCCGACCTGATGGCCGGCGCTTTCTGTATCTATCGAGATCGAATTACTGCTTCGGCGCGGGTGCGTCCGGCTTGGCGCCTTCGACCTGTTTTTTGATCTCCGGATCGACATACTCGATCTGAGCGGAGCCACGCAGCGACGCGGCGATCTCCTGCGCCTTACGATGGATCATGGAGGCTACCAGCCGCTCCTTGACAGCATCGAAGTCCGGCGGCTTGCGATCACGGCGGTCCTCGACCTGGATCAGATGCCAGCCGAACTGGGTCTGTACGGGAGCCGAAGTCTCGCCCTTCTTCAGCGTGAATGCGGCTTCTTCGAACTGCGGGACCATCTGGCCCTTGCCGAAGTAGCCCAGCGTGCCACCCTCGTCCTTGGTGCCCGGATCCTTGGAGAACTCCTTGGCGAGCGCGACGAAATCACCGCCCTTGGTGATCTTGTCGGCGAGCTCCTTGGCCTGCTCCTCGGTCTCGACCAGGATATGGCGAGCCTTCACTTCTTCTTCAGGTTTCAACTGCTTGACCTGCTCGTCGTAAAACGCCTTGGCGTCCGCATCACCGACTGAGCCCTTCACGGACTTGTCGAAGTAGGTGTCGCGCAGTGCGCGGCGGCGCCAGTACTGCATACGGTCGTCGAAGTCGGCGCCAGAGCCGAGCTTGGCACCCTCGGCGGCATCCGCAAACAATTGATTTTCAATGAGATATTCAACGAGAACGCGGCGCTTCGTGGCTTCCGGGAGGCTACCCAGATCTGATCCGATCTCCGCTTCCGCCATCTTGACGTCGGCTTCGGTGATCGTCTTTCCGTTTACCTTGGCGACGACGCCATCCTGCGCACTGGCAATCGGCAGCTGGAGGGTCAACGCCAAGGCACCTGCCACGACTGTGGCTATAATGCCCAGTTTGAGCTTTGCGATCACGGAAGTTGTTCCTTATTTTGGTGACTAACGCATGCCACTAACGCGCCAAGCCCTGGCAATGTCCAGGGCGGCGATGTTAAGTCGCTCCGATGGTTAGACGGCCTTTCCGGCTTTGCCAAGTTAACAATCGGAGACGTGACGGTATTTTGAGGCCCCCACAACTTGAACAAACTGTCGCGGTCCATTGATTGACAACAGCGGGTTTGACTTCTTATCTCTGCGGCACGAGCAGTATGCTTAAGCCGCTGCTTGCCTGCTCGCGCCTGTTTGCGCTCCAGCCGAATTGCTCACGTGTGCCAGTTCTGGCGCG